>JBOGUK010000040.1:0-16283 GCA_050695915.1 Anaerolineales bacterium | reverse complement strand
CAGTCGCCGTTCTCGTCGCAGGTCAGCGTGCCGGTCAGTCCGGCGAAACCGGAGATGCCATACATGGCCTCGATCAAGGCCTGGCGATCGATGCGCACCGTGCCGTCGCTTTCGACCACAGCTACCTGCTCGATGGCGGCCAGGATCATCTTCACGGCGTCGTAGGAGTGCGGCGCGAAGCCAGCCGCGGGCCCTTCACCGAACGCCTGGTTGTAGGTTTCCAGGAAGGTAGACTGCACACCTGGATCAACGTAAGGCCCGGAGAGATACATGCCGACCGAGCACTCACCGGCGGCAGGCGGGAAGGTGGATGTGAGCAATCCATCGGCGCCCATCAGGATCGTACCCTCCAAGCCGGTGGCATCGCAGGCCTGATCGGCGACGAAGTTGCCTTCAGGTTCGAAGATGGGGAAGTAGATCAGCTCAGGCGCACCAGTAGCCAGGTCCGCGAGGATGCCGCCCATGTCCGTGTCGCCAACGTTCACAGCAGCCTGAGCCGTGATGTCGCCACCCAGTTCGGTGAATACATCGGCAAAGACTTGCTGCAAGCTCTCGGCGTACGGGCTGCCGTCATGGATGGTGGCAGCTGTGCGTACACCCAGCTCGTTGTAGGCGAATTCAGCGGCCACACGACCCTGGAATAGGTCGTTGTGGGCGGTGCGGAAATAGCCGAAGTGAGCATCCGGGTGTTCGGGGTTCGTCAGGTCGGGGTTTGTGTTCGAGGGGGAGATCATCAACATTCCGGCCTCAGCCAGCAGCGGCATTGCCGTGCGGGCTTCGCTGGAACAGGTCGTCCCCATCACTGCAACCACCGTCGGGTCGGAGGCGACGCGTGTGCCGGCCGCCTGTCCACCTTCAGCGCTGCAGAGCGAGTCCTCACCGTCCCACTGGATGGGATGGCCGAGCAGTTCGAAACCAATCTCATTCAAAGCCACTTCACCACCGCGCACATTGGTAAGACCCAACGGGCCGGTTGCGCCAGTGACGGTTTGGATCCAGGCGATATGAATGGGGTCACCAGGAGCGATCACAACCTCTCCTAGTTCACCGCCACCGGTTTCGCCCCCAGCGCCGCCGCATGCTGCCAGCAACAGGCTGGAGACTGTTAGCAGGGCTAACAGTGAAAATAAGCGTTTAGACATTCTTACTCCTCCAAAAAATAGTTGACTTTAGTTTTGCTTCCTAGGAAGAAACACTAAACCGTAGGTGATTTGAGTGAACTCGCGGCGTCACCTCCTTTACCTGAGTCAACCCAAGCCGTAAGAGGCTTGTATTCAACTCAGTCAACAAAAAATTTCACTGTAAGGGAATATGGCATTTGTAACACCCCATTTTACATATCTGAAAGTCCTCGTCAAGGGAGCAGTATATCATTTATCAACGATTAGCCGTCCAAACTGGAGAATTCGTGAGCAAATCCACTGAGCCGCTTACATTTTCGCCCGTGATTTGAAACACCGCCAGTGCCTGCCCGGACGCGCAGTCCCCGTTTGAATTACAGGTCAGGCTGCCCGTGATGCCGTTGAAACCGGAAGTTGCCATAATCTGGTCACGCAGGGCCTGCCGAGGGATATGCAAGCTGCCGTCGGCCTCTGGGACAGCTACTGCCTCGATTGCGGCCAGAGCCAGTCTCATGGCGTCGTATGCGTGGGTTGCGAACGGGGAGGACGGCCCTTCGCCAAACGCATCGGCGTACATGGAGAAGAATTGCGGCTGGGACGCTGGATCTACATAGGCACCGACCAGTGCAGTCCCGATTGAACATTCACCAGCCTTAATTGGAAAAGTGCTGGTCAGCAAGGAATCCGTTCCTACCATTTGGGTTCCTTGCGAACCCTGCACCCCGCATTTCTGCGAGGCGATGCTTGCGCCCAGCGGCTCAAAAACAGGGAAAAAGATGGCTTGTGGGTCTGCCGCCGCCATCTCTGCCAGTGTTTGGACGACTTCTGTCTCGCCTGTAGTCAGGTTGGCTTGTGCAGTGATCTGCCCCCCCAGAGCTGTGAATGTTTCGGCAAATGATTCGCTGATGGCGCGCGAATAGAGGCTCTCGTCCGCGATAATCGCGGCAGTTGTTAATCCGAGCTGATTAAAGGTGTATTCTGCAGCGATTTGCCCCTGGATTACATCGTTGTGTGCGATTCGAATAAAGCCGGGGTAATGGTTTAAAGAATTTGGGTCCGTGAACTCCGGATGGGTGATTGAAGGCGAAAGGGTGACAAAACCTGCGTCGGATAAGAGGGGCAACCCGCCTTGGGCTTCAGGTGCACAAGTCGGCCCTATTATGGCCACAATCGACGGATCCGCGGCGAGTTGTTCGGCAGCAGCCTCGCCGCCTTCCACTGTGCACAGAGAATCTACCCCATCCCATTGGATGGGATGGCCGAGGACCTCAAAGCCAATCTCTTCCAGCGCCACCTGAACCCCTCGAACATTGGATTGGCCGAGAAGGCCAAAAGGGCCGCTGGTCACCTGCATCCATGCAATGTGAATGGATTCCCCAGCCGCAATATCCACGCAGCCTAGCGGATCATTGCACTGAAATAGTGGGATGGTGGTCGGACCTTCATCCAATGAATTTGCTGCTCCTCCGTCAGTGGTTGGAGAGGCACAACCCACAAGTAAACTAATCAAGAATATAGTTGCTACAAAATCGTTTTTTTGTCCTAACATTCGAATTCCTGGTCTCGGATTTACAAAAAAAGCGCTTTCTATAAAGCGCGCAGCGAAGCTCGAAATGGTAAAATTAATGAGTTAAGATTTTTCAGCAATGTTGATATCGATGGGTTGAATTTTGGGGGCCTTTCTTACTAAATTCTATCGTTTAATTCGCTAGCGGAGGTTTTTTTCGTGGCAACCAAGCAGAAAGCCAGTTCGTATCAGGCTGAGAGTATCCAGGTTCTGGAGGGTCTTGAGGCCGTTCGCCGGCGCCCGGGTATGTATGTGGGCGGCACGGATGCCAAGGCTTTGCACCACCTGATCTATGAGGTCGTCGATAACTCGATCGACGAAGCCCTTGCGGGTGTATGCGACCGCATCGAGATCACAATCCACAAGGATACCAGTGTCACAGTAATCGATAATGGTCGCGGCATCCCCGTCGACCGGCACCCGCGCGTGAAGAAGTCTGCTTTGGAAGTCGTGATGACCATGCTGCATGCCGGCGGGAAGTTTGGCGGCAGCGTGTACAAAGTGTCCGGCGGTCTTCACGGTGTAGGCGTTTCCGCGGTAAACGCGCTCTCGGAATGGTGCGAGGTCGAGGTGAGCCGCGAGGGCGCCGTTTACGCCCAGCGCTACCAGCGTGGAAAACCAGAGGCGCCCGTGAAGCAGGTCCGCAAGATGAAGAAAGGGGAGACCACCGGAACGCGGGTTACTTTCAAGTACGACCGGCAGATATTTAAAGGGGATATTGAATATCGATTTGAAAACCTCGTCCAGCGCTTCCGCGAAATGGCATTCGTCACCCGCGGGGTGACGATCAAGCTATTGGACGAGCGCGACGGGCGCGAGATGACCTTCTATTTTGAGGGCGGAATCACTTCTTTCGTGCGCTATCTGAATCGCGACCGTGAACTCCTGCATCCGGTCTTCCATCGCGAGGAAGAGATCGACAATGTGGTGGTGGACGTGGCGGTTCAGTTCACGGATGCCTACACCGAAGCGGTATTCGCATTCGCGAACACGATCAATACTATCGACGGCGGCACACATCTGACCGGTCTGCGTTCCGCGCTCACCCGCACGATCAACGATTATGCACGTAAAAGTAGTCTCTTAAAGGAATCAGATCCCAATTTCACCGGGGATGATACGCGTGAAGGTTTGACTGCTATCGTTAGTGTGAAAGTTCCTGATCCACAGTTCGAGAGCCAAACCAAAGTGAAGCTGATGAACCCGGAAGTGCAGACCTACGTAGCGCAGGTGGTCAACGAACACTTTGCGACATTCCTGGAGGAAAACCCGTCGGCAGGGCGGGCCATTGTCGCCAAATGCCTCACCTCCGCTCGCGCCCGCGACGCGGCTCGCAAGGCTCGCGACCTCGTCATTCGCAAGTCTGCGCTGGAAAGCTTGACCTTGCCAGGTAAGCTCGCCGATTGCTCGGAACGCGATCCGGAAAAGAGCGAAATTTATATAGTTGAGGGGGATTCCGCAGGTGGATCAGCCAAGCAGGGCCGCGATCGCCACTTCCAGGCCATTCTTCCGCTGCGCGGCAAGATATTGAATACCGAGCGTGCCCGGTTGGACAAGATCCTTTCGAATAATGAGGTTAAATCATTGATCTCCGCGCTAGGTACCGGCATCGGCGAGAATTTCGACCTCAGCGGCATACGCTACAAGCATGTCATCATCATGACGGATGCCGATGTAGACGGCAGTCACATCCGCACCCTGCTGCTTACCTTCTTTTTCCGGTATATGGAGCAGCTCATTCATGACGGCTACCTCTACATCGCACAGCCGCCGCTCTACAGCGTAAGCAACGGCAAGGCGGTCGAGTGGGCTTTTTCTGATAAACAGAGAGATAAGATTCTCAAGGATCTTGGCAAGAAATCGGAAAAGGCCTCCGTCCAGCGCTACAAAGGCCTGGGCGAAATGAATCCGGAACAACTGTGGCAGACCACCATGGATCCTGCCAACCGCAGCCTGCTCAGGGTAACCATCGAAGATGCCAAAGAGGCTGACCGCGTTTTCAGCATGCTGATGGGCGAGGAAGTGCTGCCGCGCAAGCGTTTTATCCAGACGCACGCAAAAGAAGTGCAAAACCTGGATATCTAGCTCAGTCTCTTTGGTCAACCGCTGGCCTTACGCTGAAATGTTACGCCAGCCTTTTCAAAATTCACTAGATGACCGCCCGCATCATTGACGGTAAAGCGATTGCAGCGAGACTGCGCGCGCAGATATACCAAAAAGTGAAAGCCCGTATCGCGGCTAGTCACTTGCCACCTGGGCTTGCCAGCATCCTGGTAGGCGACGACGCAGCTTCTTCCGTGTACGTGCGCAACAAGCGCAAGGCTTGCGAAGAAGCCGGGATGCGATCTTTCGGCTATGAGTTGCCTGCATCGACCGCCCAAGATGAATTGCTATCACTGATTGAAGAACTGAATTCCCGCGCCGATGTCCATGGCATCCTGGTGCAACTCCCGCTGCCTCCGCAAATTGATGCGGCCAGAGTCCAATCGGCTTTAAGTGTCTGGAAAGATGTTGACTGTTTGCATCCAGAGAACGCTGGGTTGCTGGCGCAGAAAGACAAGGAGCCGCGCTTCGTGCCATGCACCCCGGCAGGAATAATGCATTTGCTGAAAGAATCCAAAGTTCGACTCCAGGGCGCACGCGCTTTGGTTTTGGGGAGATCGAACATTGTGGGCACGCCTTTAGCATTCTTGCTGCTCAACGCTGACGCCACTGTTACGGTGGCCCACTCACGGACTCAAGATCTGCCCGATTTATGTCGCCAGGCGGATATCTTAGTAGCGGCAATCGGAAAACCGCATTTCGTGCGCGGCGATTGGGTAAAGCCCGGCGCAGTGGTCGTCGATGTCGGGGTAAATCGTGTAACGGACGAAAACTTGGATAAGGGTTACCAGCTTGTAGGTGATGTTGCTTTTGAAGAAGTGAGTCGAGTCGCAAGCGCGATCACACCAGTCCCCGGTGGTGTCGGCCCGATGACAATCGCGATGCTATTGCAAAACACGCTGCAGGCTGCAGAATTACAAAAATCAGGAGATTAAATTATTAATCAATTGGTGAGCGTTGCCTTTGCGGTTTTTTGTTGGCAGTATGTGTGCCCTGCCAATCCGCGCTATTGAGACGGCACCAGCCACCGACGCCTTTGCTGCCAGCGCAATAGCTTTACATCGGGCTTATTTCTGGCCCAAAACGTTCAAAATGCTGTATTTTTGGCTACCACGGCAGAGATGCATCGACCACTGCAGTCGCGTAAGTCAGGCCAACCCGGCTGGCAACCCTTGGGATTAAATCCGGGCCTCAATGGAATTGTCAAGTTGCTAATACCCTGTGTCTCGCGTTAGCAACTAGCAACTTTTGTATGCGGATTCCGCTTAGGTGAAGGGGTCGTGTTGACAGCGCAATCGTCCTATACTACACTCCAGTTGTCAGACAACTGAACTATGGGTACTCTTTTAATCAGGAACGCATCTCTGGTTGCCACCTTTGATGGGCAGCGCAGGGAGTTATCCGACGCGGGCTTATTTGTTCGCGATGGATTGATTGAGCAAGTTGGTCCCACCCGCGAACTGCCCGTAAAAGCGGATGAAATCCTGGATCTCGGTGGGCACGTCGTGCTTCCCGGGCTGATCAATACGCATCACCACTTCTATCAGACCCTGACGAGGGCAGTCCCAGCGGCGCAAAATGCCAACTTATTCAACTGGCTGAAAATCCTTTACCCGATCTGGGCGAGGCTAACCGCTGAGGATATTTACGTCTCAACGCAAACCGCGTTGGCTGAGCTTGCCCTTTCCGGGTGCACCACTGCTGCGGATCACTTGTATCTGTTTCCAAATGGTGCGCGTCTTGACGACGAGATCGAAGCCGCCCGCGAAGTCGGTTTGCGCTTACATGCCTCGCGCGGCTGCATGAGCGTTGGCGAAAGCCAGGGCGGCCTGCCGCCGGATTCCATCGTCGAAGACGAAGATTTCATCCTAGCTGAGAGCCAGCGCCTGGTTGCGGCTTTTCACGAAGAGCAGCCTGGCGCAATGACGCAGATCGTGCTGGCGCCCTGTTCGCCATTTAGCGTTTCCCCCGATCTCATGAAGAAAACTGTTGAACTGGCACGCGAGTATAAAGTGACCCTTCATACCCACCTCGCCGAGACTCAGGATGAGGAAGAATATGCACAGGTACACTTTGGTATGCGCCCTGTGGCATGGATGGAAACGGTTGGTTGGGTAGGCGAAGATGTATGGTATGCACATTCTGTCCATGTGAATGATGCTGAAATTAATTTGTATGCGCAGCGCGGCTGCGGTGTGGCTCACTGCCCGACATCGAATATGAGACTGGCTTCTGGGATCGCGCCCATTGCGAGGATGGTGACCGCCGGGGTGAACGTGGGCCTCGGGGTGGATGGTTCCGCAAGCAATGATTCTTCACACATGCTCGCCGAGGCCCGTCAAGCCATGCTGGTGTCGCGCATGGATGCTGGGTTGCACGGAGCTTCGCTCTCTGGGGATGAGAGTGAACTGATGAGCGCTCGCCAGGCGCTCGAGCTGGCGACCCGGGGTGGGGCGGCAGTGCTTGGACGCGACGATATCGGCTCCCTAGAAGTTGGCAAATGTGCAGATTTCGTCGCGTTCGAGATGAATCAGCTGGATTACGCGGGAGCATTGCACGACCCGCTGGCTGCACTTGTGTTTTGCACACCGGTCCGCGCGGACTTCACGGTGGTCGGTGGACGTTTCATTGTGAAGGAACGGGAATTACAAACTGTTGAAATGGGCAAGATAATCGAAACGCATAATCACGCAGCTCGAAGATTAGTCAGGGGCGACTCGTGAGCGCCAAACAGAATCTCTCCCATAGACTGCACGATCAGCTTGGCGACATGATCGCCGCCATGGCGCCGGGCGATCGGCTGCCGACTGAGCCGAAGCTCGCCCAAATGCTTCGCGTATCTAGGGCCACGCTGCGGGAAGCCATGCGGACGTTCGAAACCCAGGGTCTCATTCAGCGCCGCCAGGGTGTTGGCACTTTCGTAGTGCACCCGACGCAGGTGATGGATACTGGTCTGGAGGTGCTGGAAAGTATCGAGAGCATGGCCCGCCGGGTTGGATTGGCAGTGCAGATGGGAAAATACCAGGTTGAAACGCGCGATGCAAACCAAGTCGAAAAAGAAAACCTGAAAACTGAACACGTCCATCAGGTTTCCCGTGTGATTGAGGCCGAGGGCCGGCCTGTGGCTTATTTGATCGACATCGTCCCGGGCGATCTGTTGAGCGAGTCCGAGCTTAAACAGGAATTCACTGGTTCGGTGCTAGACCTCTTTCTGAAACGTGGAGCGCCAACCGTAGGCAGTGCCGATACTGAAATCCATGCTGCTGCTGTGGAAAGCGACGTGGCGCGGGCCTTGCGCATCCAGCGCGGGGATGTCGTTCTTCACTTTAGGTCCTCGCTTTTCTCGCTGGATGGAGCCGTAATTGGATTGACACGCAGTTATTTTTTGCCCGGCTACTTTCGCTTTCACGTCATTCGAAGGGTTTGAACGAATACCCTTAAAATCTATAGTCAAATTTCGGAGGTTGATGATGCGTAGTTTTTTAGGTAGAGACATTCTTTCACTCAAGGACTTCGAGCGCCAAGAGTTCTTCCGCGTGTTCGAGATCGCGGAAGAGCTAGAACCCATCGCTCGCAACCGCCAGAACACGGACATGCTCAAGGAAAAGACCTTGGTCACAGCGTTCTACCAACCCAGCACGCGAACGCGGCTCGCTCATGAGGCAGCCATGATCCGGCTGGGTGGGCAGGTGACCGGTTTCGCCGACGCCAAGATGACCCGCGCCGGCGATTTTTATCAGGAATCCATCAAGGACACAGTGAAAATGTTGGAGTTCTATGGCGACGCGATCGTGATGCGCCATTTCCAGCAGGGCGCCCCACACGAGGCCGCCAAATGGGCCAGCATCCCCGTGATTAACGGGGGTGACGGCTGGGGTGAGCATCCTACTCAAATCCTTACCGATCTATATACAGTGTGGCGCGAGAAAGGAACCATCGATGGGCTCAACTGGCTCGCTGTCGGCGACATGCGCATGCGCACGATGCATTCACTGGCTTATGGGCTAACCCAATTCGATTGTCCGATCACCTTTGTTTCCCCTGGTGATATGTCCCTAACTGATGAATTCAAAAAAGAGATGAATCAATACAGCTTGAATTACCGCGAGGTCGAGCATGTGGAGCAGGCCATAGCGGAAGCCGACGTGATCCTCGTTGAACCGGTCGTCCAGCCGGATTACACGCAATCTCGCCAGGAACGCGGCGGCGACGTGGGGCTTACGCCAGCCAATTACAAGATCACCCGAGAGCTGCTCTCCACGAAGGCCAAATCGGATGCCATCCTCCTGCATTCGCTGCCGCGCATGGATGAGATCCCGGCCGATGTTGACATCACTCGTTGGTCGCGATACTGGCAAGAGGCGTTCAACGGGGTAGTCATGCGAATGGCGCTTTTAGCCCTAGTACTTGGGGCCACAGAATAAGGAAGGATAGATGCAAACCAGCCTACGCGGTCGCGATTTCATTAGCGACTTGGATTTCAGCAAAGAAGAAGTAGAAACGGTCTTAGATGTTGCTTGGGACCTGAAGCGTAAGCGCACATTAGGGGAACCCCATGCGCTATTGCGCGACAAAGTCCTGGCGATGCTTTTCTTTTTTTCGAGCACTCGGACGCGCGGTTCGTTTGAGGCCGGCATGGCCCAGCTTGGCGGCCACGCCGCCTTTGTTGAATCTCGCACCACTCAAATCTCGCATGGGGACACGGAAAAGGAACTGGGACACATCTTCGGGCGTTACTTTGATGGCATTGCCATCCGCCACGTGGAGTGGGGTGTTGGCAACCGCTACTTGAATCTTGTTGCCGAAGCTTCCCGCGTTCCCCTACTTAACATGCAGTGCGACATTTATCACCCGCATCAGTGCCTGTCAGACATAATGACCATGATGGAGAAATTCAGCACGCGCAGTCTGCGCGGTAAGCGCGTGGTCGTTTCCTGGGCCTACGCTGCCAGCTATCTAAAACCGATCTCCGTTCCTCAATCTTTGATTTTGCAGCTGCCGCGCTTTGGGGCCGATGTCGTTCTCTCATACCCGAAAGGATTCGAGCTGATGCCTGAAATCGTTGATCAGGCCAGGTCGCTCGCAACGGCTAACAAAACCGGCTTCGAAGTTGTGCATGATATGAAAGATGGTTTCAAAGACGCAGATGTAGTCTACGCGAAATCCTGGGGGCCTCTGTTATCGACATCTGACGCGGATGAGGGGAAGAAATTGCAGGATGCACACAAGGACTGGATTACGGATGCAAGCAAAATGGTTGCCGCCAAAGATGCTGCCATCTATATGCACCCGCTGCCAGCGGATCGCGATGTAGAGATCACTAGCGATGTCCTGGATGGCCCGCAATCCGTAGTGATCGATCAAGCTGAAAATCGTCTGCACACACAAAAAGCCGTCATGGCGCTAACCATGGGAGGCATCTGATGCCCGCGAAAACAGCTGTTGTTGCAGTGGGCGGGAACGCACTTATAAAGGAAAAGGGCAAGGAAACTGTTCCCGACCAGTACGAAGCCGCCCGCGAAACGATGAAGTACGTCGCCGAAATGATCGCGGCAGGTTGGAATGTAGTCGTCACGCATGGAAATGGCCCTCAGGTTGGCTTCATCCTGCGTCGCTCTGAGCTCTCCCTGCACGAATTGCACCCAGTCCCATTGGATTATTGCGGCGCCGACACCCAGGGTGCCATTGGCTACATGTTCCAGCAGGCGCTCGCCAACGAATTCAAGCGCCGGGGGATGAAAAAGCAGGCGGTAACCGTGGTCACACAATGCCTGGTTGACCGTAACGATCAAGCCTTTATCAAGCCCACAAAACCCATCGGTTCCTTCCTTGACGAAAAGACGGCCAAAGGACGGATGGCCGAGGGGAAGACTTTTATCGAAGATGCAGGACGCGGCTGGCGTCAGGTAGTCCCATCCCCGGATCCACAGAAGATCATTGAGCGGGACGCCATCAATGACTTGATCGAAGAAGGTTTCACAGTGATTGGCGTTGGAGGGGGCGGGATCCCGGTTATCGAGGACGAGAATGGAAATCTAGTTGGCGTAGAAGCCGTCATTGACAAGGATTTCGCCTCCAGCTTGCTGGCCCGCCAGATCGACGCTGACCTCCTCCTGATTTCCACGGCAGTGGAAAAGGTAAGCATTAATTTTAACAAGCCGAATCAAAGCAATCTCGACCGGATAACTGTGGCTGAATCCGAGCAATATATACAAGAAGGCCACTTCGCGCCCGGTAGCATGCTACCGAAGATCCAGGCCGCGGTGCGTTTTTTGCACGACGGCGGCAAGCAGGCGCTGATCACAGACCCGCCCAATATCAGCCGCGCTCTGGCTGGCGAAACTGGCACCTGGATTGTTCCGTAAGCTGGCCGCTGCATAATGGAAAAATTCCTGGGCTATAGGTGCAACCTCTGCGGAACTGAATACGGTCCGACTCAGGCCACTTACCTTTGCCCGAAAGATAGAGGCGTTTTGGACGTAGTGTTCGACTACACTGCAATCAACAAGTCAACGAATCCTAAAAGGATTGGGTCGTCAACAGATTTCTCCATTTGGCGATACTTTCCACTTCTTCCAATAAATGATCCCGATCATGCGGGAACTCCGCTCAGATCAGTCGGTTGGACTCCGATCTATGAACCGAAGAAGCTGGCCCGCGAGCTTAACCTGCGCCAGCTGTGGATCAAAGATGAGAGCAAAAATCCAACCGCTTCGTTCAAAGACCGTGCCAGCGCCGTCGTGCTGGCTCGCGCCGAAGAGTTAAACGCCTCGATCGTTGTTACTGCGTCAACGGGAAACGCAGGTGCTGCGCTAGCAGGGATGGCGGCCGCCACCGGGCAGACCGCGGTGATCGTTGCTCCAAAAACCGCGCCACCCGCGAAGATAGCGCAGTTTCAGATTTATGGAGCGCGCGTTGTCTTAGTTGATGACAACTACGACTCCGCGGTCGAGCTGTCTCGGCAGGCTGCTGATGAATTCGGCTGGTACTGCCGCAACACCGCCTACAATCCTTTTACGGCCGAAGGGAAGAAGACAGCGGCCCTTGAAATCTGGGAACAAGTGATGTCCACACAACAGATAGAGAGACCGCTGTCTGTTTTTGTTTCTGTTGGCGACGGCAATATTATTTCCGGCCTGCATAAAGGGTTCAAAGAGCTTGCGGAACTGGGTTGGATCGAGCCAATGCCCCGCTTGTTTGGAATTCAAGCGGAGGGCTCGGCAGCGATCGCAAACGCGTTTGAGGCGAAAACTGAGGAGATCAAACCGGTGCAAGCGAAAACGCTTGCCGATAGCATCTCGGTCGATATGCCCGGCGATGGCTTGCGCGCCTTGCGTGCGGTAACGCAAACGGGCGGAGCCTATATTAAAGTGAGCGACGCCGAAATCTTGAGCGCGATTGCTGAATTGGGGAAGATTGGCGTATTCGCCGAACCCGCGGGCTCAGCGGCGTTCGCCGGGCTGCGCGCCGCTCTGAATTCGGGTTTAATCGGAGCTGGAGACCCCGTTTTGGTGCTCAACACAGGTTCGGGATTGAAAGATGTAGCGGCTGCTAAACAGGTTGCTGGCGAAGCCATGGTGATTGAACCGACCCTTGCTGAGTTGAAAAAAGTGGTTGAGGTTTGGGATTGAGCAAGGCGCCCGTTTTTTCTGTCGTCGCCCCGGTCTGGAATGAAGCCGAGAGCCTGCCTGAGTTTTTTGCGCGTCTTGGGGAGGTGATGAAACGCCTCAGCGAGACCTGGGAACTGGTCATTGTAGATGATGGCTCGACCGATAGAACTGCAGAGATCATCCTCCAGCACGCCGAGCGCGATAAACATATTCGTCCCGTAATCTTCGCCCGCAACTTTGGGCACCAGGTCGCAGTCACCGCAGGTATGGATTACGCTCGCGGCCAAGCGGTGATCCTGATCGACGCGGATTTGCAGGATCCCCCGGAAGTGATCCCTGAACTAATTGCCAATTGGCGAGATGGTTACGAAGTGGTTTACGCGGTGCGCCGGCAGCGTAAGGGGGAATCGTTTTTCAAGCGCGCCACGGCCACTGCTTTCTATCGATTGATCAACCGCATCACAGATGTCCCCATTCCTTTGGATACAGGCGATTTTCGCTTGATAGATCGCCGCGTGGTGGACGTGCTCAATGAGATGCGCGAGCATCATCGCTTCCTGCGCGGCATGTCCGCCTGGGTTGGTTTCCGCCAGGTGGGCGTTCCCTACGATCGCGCGCCGCGCTTTGCAGGTGAAACGCATTACACCATTCCAAAAATGATTCGGCTTGCCCTCACTGCCATCACCGGGTTCTCATTTTTCCCATTGCAATTGGCGACCTATCTGGGCTTTGTTGCTGCTGGAATCGCGCTGGTCGCAATCCCCGTAGTAATTGCATTGCGCCTGCTGGGGAATCAGGCCTTTTTTGGTCAAGCCACAACATTGATCGCCGTGCTTTTCTTTAGCGGCGCCCAACTGATTTCACTGGGCATCCTGGGCGAATACATCGGTCGCCTGTACGACGAAGCTCGAGGACGCCCTTTATATATCGTCCGGCAGGGCCCAGAAGAGGTGAGGAAACGGAAGCAAACATGATCGACTTAACTATTATAGAAGAAAGGTTGGAGCGCGGCGTTCAGCGAGCCCGCGAGCAAAAAATTGTTATTCCAACTTTTGCACAGCAGAAAGATCCTTCCTTGGTTCCGCAACAGACCAGCGAGAATCTTGCAAAAGTTGGACTTTGGGACATCTCACCCCAGAATCTTTTCCGTATCACTTGGAAGAATGAACCCAAAGCAAAGGGTGGAACATATGGTCATATCAACTACATCGAATTCCCATCCAACCTGACCGGGGTGCCCGCACGCATCATCGCACTAGTTGGCAAATGGTTCCCTACTGGGGCGCACAAGGTCGGCGCTGCCTTCGCCTGCCTGGTGCCGCGGTTGGTCAGCGGCCAATTCGACCCAACGATGCAGAAGGCGGTCTGGCCATCCACAGGCAACTACTGCCGCGGCGGAGCGTACGATTCCGCGTTGTTGGCCTGCCAATCGATTGCCATCCTTCCAGAAGGGATGAGTAAAGAACGTTTTGATTGGCTGGCCAAGGTCGCGGGCGAAGTGATTAAGACGCCAGGCAGCGAATCCAATGTAAAAGAAATCTTCGACAAATGCTGGGAGCTTCGCCGTTCGGGACAGGACTTAATGATCTTCAATCAGTTCGAAGAGTTCGGCAATTACCTTTGGCACTACGACGTAACCGGGCACGCCATGCAGGAGGTTGTAGAGCGCGAAGTGAGGGACGGAGAATACCGCGGGCTGGCGCTCTCCACAGGTTCGGCAGGCACCATTGCCAGCGGCGATTACATGAAGCGGCTTTTCCCAGAGAGCAAGATAGCCGCATGCGAGGCGTTGCAGTGCCCTACGCTGCTCGAAAACGGTTTCGGCTCACACCGCATCGAAGGTATTGGCGATAAACATGTCCCTTGGATTCATAATGTGAAAAATACCGACATGGTGATCGCCGTAGACGACAACGCCGTAGTCAACCTCGCGCGCCTGTTCAACGAGTCTGTTGGGCGCAAGCACCTCGTCGATAGCGGCATTCCAAAAGATTTTGTAGAAAAACTTGACCTGCTCGGCTTTTCTGGAATCGCCAATGTACTCTCGTGCATTAAGATGGCCAAATACTATGATCTCGGCCCAGACGACATTTTGTTAACGGTCCTGACCGATTCCATGGACCTTTACGGTAGCCGCCTGGACGAAATGCGCGGCGAAATAGGTGAGTACACCGAGCAGCAAGCAGCCTCCGACCGAGCACGATATCTCCTAGGCGAAAGAACCGACAACATGTTAGAGCTTTCCGACCAGGATCGCCGCCGCATTCACAACCTCAAGTACTACACCTGGGTGGAACAGCAGGGGAAAACCTATGAAGAGATCCAATCCCAATGGCACGACACGGATTACTGGACATCTGTGCAACGCCAGGTCCCGGAAATTGATGCCTTGATCACTGATTTCAACAAACGTGTCAACTTGCCGAGCTGATTCTTAGCTCGTGTACAATGTGCGGAACGCAATCCCGAGGATTGCATTCCGCTCTAAACATGTCCGCGTTGCCCGCCCCAAACGATCTCGTTCTGGTTGCTTACCTCCCGTCTCCGCGTGATCTGGAGATTGCCAAGGTGCTAGGGTGGTATCGCATCCCGCTGCGCACTGCGCCTCGCGTGGTCTCCGTGGATTACATTGCTTTTTACCAGCCTGCCGCATTCGGAGAAGAACACAAGTGGTGCATCGAATATGTCGCTGAAGTCCGCGGTCATGAATTGGCCACGCGTGAGGAACTTTTCAAAGATGAAATGGATCACTCGCGCGCTGGTGACGAATACTTCAAACTACAACTGGGCCCAGTGCAATCTCTTCCCAGCCCGATCCCGGCCGGTGATTGGAAACGTCTGACGTTCCTTTTTACCACTGGCGATCTGCTTTCAAAAGCCGATACGGTCAACGATCTCGTACTCCCGGCCGAGGAACGTTCAACCGTATATCGCGCCTTGCGCGATCGGGCTCGGGCCGCCAATACATATGGCTCCGACCTGCCACCCGAATTCCCAATCGACTCGGAGATTTTGGCGTTCTTCGGGATGCGCGGCAGCGGCGCGGCTTACTTCGATTCTTCGTCTTAGTTCAACTCAATGTTGTTGATCAAATCGGGAACGGTCGTCACCCACGAGGGCAGCGCGAAAGCTGACGTCCTTGTGGACGGCGAGGGCATTCGCGAAGTTGAATCGCACATAAGCGCCGAGGATGCGGAAATCGTGGATGCCACTGGCATGTTGGTGATGCCTGGTGGCGTCGATCCGCACACTCACTTCGACCTTGAAATGTTCGCCACGGTATCGTCCGATGACCATTACACCGGGCACAAAGCGGCCGCATTTGGCGGTACTACCACTGTGATCGATTTCGTCCCACAACTCGAGAAAGGCTCGCTGCGTGAGGGCATCGATATTTGGCATACAAAGGCGGATGACAAGGCTGCTATTGATTGGGGATTTCATGCAAACATAACGCGCCTTGACGACAAAATCTTGGCTGAGATTCCATCCCTACCCGATCTGGGTATTACATCCGTCAAAGTATTCATGGCTTATAACGGCCGCCTGCGCCTGCAGGATGGTGAGATCTTTCGTGTGATGCAGGCGGCCAACGAAAACGGCTTACTTGTGATGCTCCATGCCGAAAACGGCGACGTGATCGATGTGCTGGTGGAGCAAGCGTTAGGCGCGGGCAAGACATCGCCCATCTGGCAAGCACGCACTCGGCCTGCGTGGGGAGGCGTGGAGGCGGTTCTGCGCGGCTGCGCCCTCGCCGCGCAAACGGGCAGCCGTCTCTACATCGTTCATATGAATAGCGCTGGCGAGGTCGATCAGCTCAGTTATGCCCGCAAGCGTGGCGTGCTGGCCATGGGGGAGACCTGCCTCCAGTATCTTTTTTTT
>JBOGUK010000039.1:0-3385 GCA_050695915.1 Anaerolineales bacterium | reverse complement strand
GAATAGACGTTTATCCCATGCGCCGGGCGGAGTTCAACCGCAAGGTGCCTCTGGCCCACCGATACCGTGGCGGGATGGAAGCATGGGAAGTGCGCGACACAAGACGCCAAAAACTCGCGAACCGCTGGCTGCATACCTCTGCCGAGCCCGCGCCGGGCGCAAGCACTTCCACCATTATTGGATCTCATGTTCACGGCATGTGGATCAAGACCCATTGCCATCTCATCGACCAAGACCATGGACATGCAAGCTCTCGCCATCCCAGTCTCGGTAATGATGCGTCGGCTCGGAAGGAGGCAGTCGAGAATCTGACTCGAGCTGCGAACAAAGGCTTCCAGCCGGGCGATCTGATCTTCGTCGAATGGGATAGGACAAGCAACAAAGTCGTCTCGTACGGTCATCATTACTATTACCGCTGGCGCTTCGTCGACACCGTCAGAACACGGCGGAGCGGGGCGGGTGTATGGGAACCGCGGCCGGAAGTCGCGCCGGCAGCTTTCGAGAAAGAGCGCGACTCCTCAGGCAGTCCTTTTGCGCTCACTGGGGTGCGGGCTCTATTTGGCTACGCAAGCGGCGATGACGGAAACGAAGGCTGCCAAAGCATTGGGGAAGGTGACTTCACCCAACTCGCCGGCCGTATTGCCATCAACACAGCCGTCGAGACGACGGAGCGGCCCGCCGACGACAGACGGGAAGGGGGAGAGCCACCGCGGTTTCTATCGCAGAGCAGCGGTTTTGCCGTTCCTTTTCACGAGCTTGCATCTCCCAAGCCAAGTGCATCCGAATTCTATTTAAATCAAGCGCAACTCCCCAATCGGAGTAGAATAGATGGAGGGATCGTCGTCACTTACGGGGATCTGCCGAACCGCGACCCACGCGGAGATCTCGGCGGACGGAAGTTCTATCGGCACAATCCGAAAGCGGCGGAGGAGCCTCGGCACTACACGGCCGACGGCGATCAAGACCTGCTCAACGACAGGGCGGCCATCGGCCGTTTCGTGAGTGCGCCGACAACGCGCTTCCAGTTCAAAGTTCGTTTTCGCGATTTGAGCAAAGAAGAATTAGGCGTATTTCTCCTTGCCTTGTGCCCGGATCAATTCGTCAAGCTGCTGCCGGAAAATTCCCGAGGAGCAGTCCAAGCAAAAACCGATGGAGACTCCAACCGCCCCCGCTACGCCGCCAAGCTGGGGCATGGGCGACCTCTGGGATTAGGAAGCATCGTGGTGAACGTGGATAAGGCGCTCCAAGTAGTCGAACGGAACGGCGGATTTGGATTTCAGCCGCTCGAAGAGGATGTGCTGGAGACTTATCTGGTTGAGGCGGATCGCATCTTGAATCGCAATGCTCTCAAGGAATGGTTGGCTATTCAAGACTTCCGCGAAACACAATGGCGGACTTACCCGACCAGGAACGATACAATCTATAATTGGCATACGCACGTCCGCCAGAGACATTCGCGTGGCCGGAGGCAGAAACCATGACAACTATTCTTTTGACCACTGCCGGCAACACCGATCTTCAGATCGTATTTACAGATAAGAAAGGCGAACGGGAAGTTCGCTCGAGGCCGGGGGAACTGCGTGCCTTTCACGAATCGCTTATCAACGGCACAGAAAATTGGGTTATCTACGAGGACGGAGTTGAACTGCGTGAATATTTATATATCCGGGATATTGCTCCCTCGTCTTCCGATTATCTGCGGGATGATCAGAATCGGCTGCGGATTATTCCGGCGAAGCTCAAACGTATTGCCGATACGATCGGTCGAATAGATGCTGCCGTGGTGTTTGCCACCCGGCGGGATGCGCAATCCCAACGGAACGACGAGCCGGTGGCTGTCGGCCCCGTGCTTGCAGGTTGGCTTGAAGCCCGGGCGTCCAACGACGTCAGTTCGACGCCAGAGAGAGCTGTGGACCGCATCACTCCTTGGAACCCTGAAGCCGAACCTTGGCCGGGTGGCGCACGATGGGTCAATCTTTTGCGCGGCCAAGAGCACTTCGAAGGTGATTCCGATCGACATCCCATTCACCGTAAACTCCTAAACCGCCTGCACGCCAGCATGAAGGCGATACATAAGGCATTGGAACCAGAGGCCCGTATTTTCGTAGCTGCTACGGGTGGTATTCCGCAGATCAAAGAAGTTCTCACTGCGATGGCGCGCCTCGTGTTTGGTGTCGAGCGCGTGAAAATCATCGTGGACCCGCAACAAGCAGAAACTCCGCGTATTTTTGGAGCCGATACACCTCAGCCGCCGGAAGAAGCCTACCGGTTGCGCGAGGCTGCATTGATTCGAGTTAGATCGGGGGATTTGGAAGGGGCGGCGGCATTTGCGACGCGTGCAACCGGCGACGATTGGGAAACGGTCTGGACACGGCCAGTGAGGGAGGCCGCTCAATGGCTTGCAGGTCACGGCTTGGCTTCGCCGGCAGAGTCGTATCTTAAGAACTTAGGCGACAAGCGGTCTTTTCTTATTGCGGCCCGCGCAGAAGCTGCGCTGAAGGGCGACCGCATCCGCGAGGCCGTTATCGCTTCCGACACCTTTATGGGCGCGGCGTTGCTCGATGCCATTGAAACGTTAACATGGGTTGCGGGAATCGACGATGTGACTCATGCTCTTACTCTTGCAAAAGGCGCCAGCGTTCCTTCGGCATTTGACAAACTCGTCGAGCACAGAAATAACGGTACTTTAAAATGCAAAATCACATCGAAATCTACACTTGATTGGATTGCGCGGCTTGCCCCAGACCAATGCCATGCTCTGACGGATATGGGCAATGCTTTTCGCCAAAAAACGGCAGGACTGCCGCGCTGCGCCGCTTATCGCAACGCTGCCGTTCATGGTCGACTTTCCGGCAGTAGGATCGAGAACGCTAAAAAGAGTTTTAAAAATCGGAAAATTTGGTCGAATACCGAACCGGTTCGATTGCTTTATGCCGGAAGTCTTGCACAAAAAGTTATGGAGTCTCTTGGTATCTCGAACGCTGCTGAGTTGATCGACGGTCTATTCGAGGAACTGGCAAACGCCATTTTGAGCCGAGCAAAAATTCAGCCTCTTGCGACAGGTCGTTTTCAATCGTCTTGAAAACGCATGAATAGAGAACTCCCGCCCGCAACGGTTTGATCGGCCGTTGGCAACTGGGCTTGCATCGGCGCAGTCAATAGCGTCTCATCTCCCTTCTCCGCTCATTGTCGAGCGCCAATCCTTGGCGGTCATCCGCAAAGTACCCGTGTTGAAGGCGCGTGCATCGTAAGAGAGCAGGTTCCGTTCAAAGGTGAGCGCCGTTGCGCTGCGGCTCCACAGGCGATCCAGAAATCCGAAATCGTCGCTCAAAGCCTCGTCCAGCGTGAGCGTGAACCGGTAAGGTCCAGGCTCGCGGACGATCTG
>JBOGUK010000038.1:0-6343 GCA_050695915.1 Anaerolineales bacterium | reverse complement strand
CCTCTGGTTTCCTTGCGCTCAGTATTTCACCAAAACCCCAAAGGCTCGGTTGTGCCCGTGTTCGAGGTTTGGCAGGACCAGGCGGCGCACTTTATCCTGCTGATCTTTGCTGTACTTTACACAACAGGCGCAATCGTTTTTTAGTCGCCTATTAAAATTGGGGGGCCCTTGAAGGAAATGAAGAAAACTCCGAATGGCACTAACCCAGATTTTCATGTCGATCAGATCCCGGTATACGGGAAAACGATCCTTTCCCCAATGGATGGATTCTCGGACCTGCCATTCCGTTCTCTTGCGCGTGAGCTGGGTTCGGCGATGAGTTATACGGAATTCGTCAACGCAATAGATGTGATCAACGGCAACCCGCGCCTCGAGGAAGGCCTAATGTTCCTGGAAGAAGAGCGGCCTGTTGTTTTCCAAATTTTCGACGATGATCCTGCGCGCCTACTGCAAGCGGCGCTCATACTGCGCGAACGAAATCCGGACATTATCGATGTCAATATGGGCTGCTCGGCCAAGTGTGTTTCCGGACGCGGTGCAGGTGCTGGCCTGCTACGCGAGCCGCAGAAGATCGCCATGATTTTCAGAACTCTAAGCGCCGAATTGGATATTCCAGTGACCGGAAAGATCCGCCTCGGCTGGGATGACAACAACCTCAACTATCTTGAGGTCGCGCGCGTTGTTGAGGAAAACGGAGGCAAGTCATTGGCTGTCCACGGGCGCACCAAACAGCAAGCCTATCGCGGCGAGGCCAACTGGGATGCCATTGCTGAGATCAAAGCAGAGCTCAGCATTCCCGTCATTGGCAACGGCGATGTGCGCACGGAAGCGGATATCGAAAACATGTTGACTTACACGGGTTGCGATGCTGTAATGATCGCGCGTGCAGCCATTGGCAATCCATGGATCTTCGCAGGGTTGGACCGCGAAGATGTATCTGGCGAGCAAGTCCGCAAGACGATGTTGGAGCATCTGGAATCGATGATTAGTTTCTATGGGACCGAACGCGGATTGGTCCTCTTCCGCAAGCATGCCGCGCGCTACATAAGTTCTTTCGGCTTGACGGCAGAAGAACGCGGGCGCCTGCTGACCAGTGAGAGTGCTGAGGACTTTTGGCAGCTACTACAGGAAATCACTTTATCAGCAGAGGTGGTTGCCGCTTAGCTATCTCAGGCTAACGCTTATTATTCAACCTTCTCAGCAAAAACCACTTAGTGATTTCGGCGGCCACAGCCGGCACCAAAGCGAGAGGCAAAATGTACACCCAATGCTCAAGCAGCATCGGCGCAGTATCAAAAACCGGGTTGAGTGGAGGGAAGTAGACAACCAGCAGCAATAAAAACGCGGATATAAATACAGCCAGGTTCATATTTCGGTTGCCAAAAATTCCTCCATAGAACACGGAATAATGCTCCGAGCGCGCTGTATAAGCGCGGAAAAGTTCACAGAGCCCAAGCGTAACGAAGGCCATCGTCTCCGCCACAAGATTATGGCTTTCTGCGGTCGGGTACAAATTTAGCCCAATTAGATATGCGGTCAAAGTAGCCACGGTTTTGATAATCGTCTGGACGAGAATACCAATGCGCATTTCCCCGTCGACGATGGGTTCATCCTTGGGTCTGGGTTTCTGCTTCATGACGTCCGGATCCCCCTTCTCGGTACCCAGCGCCAGCGCCGGGGCGCCATCCGTAAGCAGGTTAAGCCACAGTAATTGAATTGGCGCCAGAGGTGATGGCAGGTCCATCATGACCGCGGAGAACACAATGGCAATCTCAGCCGTGTTGCACGAGAGCAGAAAGAAAACAAACTTGCGAATATTGCTGTAGATCACGCGCCCTTGTTCTACTGCGGACACGATGCTCCTATAGTTATCATCGGTTAGTACCATATCCGCCGTTTCCTTGGCGACATCCGTACCGGTGATGCCCATGGCCACGCCAATGTCCGCTTGTTTCAGAGCGGGCGCGTCGTTTATGCCGTCCCCCGTCATAGCGACCACGTTTCCATTCGCGCGCAATGCATTCACAATCCTTACCTTGTGCTCAGGGGATACACGCGCGAAAACCGAGGTGTTCCCAATTTCATTGCGCAATTGTTCGTCACTCATCTCATTCAGATTGGCGCCCGAAAGCACCTTATCAGAATCCTTGCTGATCAGCCCGATCTGCAAGGCGATCGCCCGCGCCGTTTGCGGATAATCTCCGGTGATCATCACCGTTCGGATGCCCGCGATGAGGGCTTTTTCCATGGCCTCTGCGACCTCGGCACGCGGGGGGTCGATCATCCCGAGCAGTCCTACAAAGACCAGATCCCTTTCAAGCTCCTCAGCCACCAATTTTGCCGGGACATCTTTCACTAGCTTGTACGCCACAGCGATGACGCGCAGGGCGTCCTGAGCCATGCGATCATTAGCTTCCAGGACCTGCTTTCTTTTCTCATCTGTCAGGGTCGCTCGATGGTCATCGATAGTCAGATATTCGCCGCAGAGTTCAAGGAGCAAATCCGGCGCGCCTTTTACCGCGACAACATGCCAGTTTTGCTTCTCATCCCGGTCAGCAAAAGGGGAAAGGTCATCGGTATGCGGCTCTACGATTTCGTGAATGGTCGTCATGCGTTTCCGTTGCGCATCGAACGGAATCTCTTGCACACGCGGATAGTTATCCCGGAGATCAGTGTAGGTCCGGTCCACCTTTGCGGCTGCCACGAGCATTGCCGCCTCGGTCGGATCGCCCACCACACGAAATGTCGCCTGGTCCTCACTCTCACCGCTGGGTTCAAGGACCGCGTCATTATTGAGTGCAGCAACCCAGAGGGCCGACAGGACACCGCTATTCTTGAGAACATCAAGCGGTTTGCCACCGAAGGAAAGTTCCCCATGCGGCACGTAGCCGCTCCCAGATATTTCCACGCGCCGGCCATCAACCCATACACTAGTAACCGTCATCGCATTTTGCGTGAGAGTGCCTGTTTTGTCGGAACCAATGACTGTCGCCGAACCCAATGTTTCAACAGATGAAAGTCGGCGGATCAGGGCGTTGTGCCGGATCATTTCTCGCATCCCTAATGCCAGGCTGATGGTGACCACCGCCGGCAATCCTTCCGGGACCGCGGCGATGGCCAAGGTCACAGCAACCTCAAACATTTCCAGCGCGGGTTGCCCTCGAAGCCAACCAACTAAGAAAACGATCGTACAAATTGCCAGCACTGCCCATCCGAGCCAGCGTCCAAGTTCCTCCAATCTACGCTGCAACGGTGTGGGTTCATGATGCACAGATTGCAGCATGGTGGCGATGAGACCGACCTGCGTCCGCATCCTAGTCGCTACAACGATTCCACGGCCGCGTCCGTAGGCCACCAAAGTGCCCATAAAAGCCGTGTTGATGCGATCACCCAGTGCCACATCGGCCTGCTCCAAACGCGCCGCGGTCTTTTCCACCGGAACAGATTCACCCGTAAGGGCTGCCTCTTCAATGCGCAGGTTTACAGCTTCAAACAGGCGGATGTCAGCAGGAATGTAATTCCCTGCTTCCACGAAAACTACGTCACCGGGAACCACTTCGTACGAAGGGATTGTGAGCCTTCGTCCATCTCGTAACACCTGTGCATCTGGTGAGGCCAGCTTGCGTAGCGCTGCCAAGGCTTGCTCCGCCCGGCGTTCCTGTGCGATGCCGAAACCCGCGTTCAGCACGACGATGGCCATCACCGCGGCGGCTTCGACCCATTCGCCCAATATCATGGAGATGATCGCGGCCGCGAAAAGAAGATAAATGACGAAACTATTGAGCTGTTCCCATAGCATCGTTATGAAGCGCTTTGGAGGTGCTTCTTCTAATCGGTTAAGGCCGTATTTTTCGAGCCGCTGCTTGGCTTCTTCGACGCTGAGGCCGCGGTCCTGCGAAGAGGCAAGTTTTTCGGCTACCTCTTCGCGGCCAAGTTGATGCCAGGCCTCCTCGGTTTCTACGTTGGGTTCTTTAGGTAACGACATACGTGCCACTCAGCGGTCCTCCTTCAGGATCACCGTGGGAATGATTCGGGTTCTTAAGCAGGCTTTTGGGGAAGAAAATCCAACTGCAGGACGAACAATTGATTATATCACGCTTCGTGAAATGCATCACACTTACGATTATAATTTTCCAAAGCAGGAGCGTAGATGATTTACACATCGGTCCAGGTTCCGCAAGGTGGCGAGAAGATCAGCATTACCCATGGCAAGCTAAATGTCCCTGAAAACCCAATCCTTCCTTTCATCGAGGGAGATGGCACCGGGCGCGATATTTGGCGCGCCAGCCGGCGCGTGCTCGACGCAGCCGTGGAAAAAGCATACGGTGATGGGCGTAAGTTGATGTGGATGGAGGTGTACGCTGGGGAGAAAGCCTTCAATCAATTCAAAAGTTGGCTCCCGGAAGAAACAATCAAAGCCTTCAAAATGTTCCTGGTTGGCATCAAGGGGCCGCTGACGACCCCCGTTGGAGGCGGCATGCGTTCGTTGAACGTCGCGCTGCGCAAGGAACTTGATCTGTATGTCTGTCTGCGCCCAGTGCGCTGGTTCGAAGGGGTGCCCTCGCCCGTGAAGCGTCCGCAAGATGTGGACATGGTTGTCTTCCGCGAGAATACCGAAGACATTTACACAGGAATCGAATTCGAGGATGGCAGCGATGCCAATCAGAAGTTCAAAGACTTGTTCAAACAGACGTTTCCAGACGAATTCGGCAAGATCCGTTTCCCGAATACGTCCGGCATCGGACTGAAACCCGTTTCCAGGGAGGGAACAGAACGCCTGGTGCGCGCCGCCATCGATTGGGCTCTGAAAAATAAGCGTAAGAGCGTCACTTTGGTTCACAAGGGCAATATTATGAAATACACCGAAGGCGCTTTCCGCAATTGGGGCTACGCCGTCGCCGAACGGGAATTTAGCGATCAGGTTTACACCTGGCAGGCATGGGGCAAGACAAAAGAAGCCAAGGGCGAAGAAGCCGCAAACAACGAACAGGAAGCGGCAATCAAATCGGGAAAACTGCTAATCAAAGACGTGATCGCAGATATTGTCTTCCAGCAGACGATCACCCGTGCGACTGAATTCGATGTGCTGGCCACAATGAACTTGAACGGCGATTATTTATCGGACGCGCTTGCAGCGCAGGTGGGCGGCATTGGCATCGCGCCCGGCGGCAACATAAACTACGAAACCGGGCATGCAGTTTTCGAGGCCACTCACGGCACCGCGCCTAAATACGCCGACAAAGACATGGTGAACCCTGGTTCAGTGATACTCTCGGGTGAAATGATGTTGCGCTACCTGGGTTGGGGCGAAGCCGCTGATCTCATTGTTAAAGGAATGGAAGGGGCTATCGCCGCCAAAACGGTTACCTACGATTTCCATCGCCTTATGGAAGGCGCCACGAAGCTAAGCACCTCGCAATTTGGCGACGCGGTCATCGCCAATATGTAGAAGCGCGGCCCGATGGCAGTTAGACCTCGCAAGATTCCAGATTCCAAGATCACAGTCGTACCCGCGAACCAGGCATCCTGCGCGGACTTACAGGCTATTTTTGGCACACGCGGCCAAGCAGCGCAGTGTCGGTGTCAACGCTTCAAGACTAGAGCCACGGATTGGGATGGTAAAAAAGCCGTGCCGGCAGCAGTACGTGCAAGTCAGCCTCGCGAGCAGACCTATTGCGGCGATCCAACATCGCGCACGACCAGTGGACTGGTCGCCTACCTGGCCGGCGAACCTGTTGGCTGGTGCGCTGTAGAACCGCGCACGGCCTTTGTTCGCCTCCAGAAAAAGCCCCTCGTCTGGGCCAGCCGAGCGGAAGACAAAACCGACGAAGGTATCTGGGCTTTAACTTGTATGATCACCCGCGCCGGCTTCCGGCGCCGTGGTGTCACTTACGCGCTGGCGCATGCCGCTGTCGACTTTGCGCGAGAGCGCGGAGCGCGTACACTCGAGGGATAATCGATGATCACTAAGCCGGGAGAGGAGATAACGTGGGGTGAAATGCATGTCTTGGCAACCGAAAAGTATTCGCCGCGGCTGGGTTCGAACAGGGCAGCCATCCACGCTTAAAACGCGTTGTCATGCGCATTGACTTCTAAGGAGCGAATGGAAGCGTTTCGTAATCTATCTATAACATCAATTGCCTTATCCCTTAGTTTTTAACATCTATGTAGTCTTAGTAATAGGGAGGTGGAAGATGTGGATACTTGTCAGCCCCTGCTCCTTTTTTGGGGGTCAAGGACTGGTTCCGGTGACTGCCTGGGCTGCTAAAAAAACAGGGAAACTTCTTTTATTTGCGGTGGACAAACCAGTGGGTATATTCTGCTTTCTTTAATCCTCCTCAAT
>JBOGUK010000037.1:0-4532 GCA_050695915.1 Anaerolineales bacterium | reverse complement strand
ACGGAGCGTGTGATCAGCAGGCAAAACGCGCTCATCACAACCACCATAAAAAAGAACAAGAGGGAAATCACAAAGCGCTGACCCGCGGTCATCCCGAGAAAACCAGTCTCGGGTTCAGTTCCCAGATCCAGCTTGGGGTGCTCCTCGACCTCATCGAGGAAGGTATTCGGGTCGTCTTCTCTTAGAAAATCGTCCAGCATTTGTTTCTCTCAGCTAGTGTAGCCTAATTCGTTTCCATGTCAATTTGATAGCGGTCTCAGGTGGATCTCACCTGCCTGAAAGTACTGCGGTTCTCCATCGACCTGCAATTTGAGGCTGCCGTCATCGCGCAGTCCTTTTACGACCCCAACGGTCGGCTCGGCTCCTAAACGCTCAAGCCGGATGCTTTCATTCAAATAAGCCAACCTTTGCTGCCAGGAATTGATGAATTCCTTTTCATCAAGCCTTTCCTTCCAGTGCAGCACTCTTTCCAATATCTTGCGCAACAAACCCGGGCGATCAACTGAGGCGCCTATAATTTCTTCAACACTGGCCGCGGGAAAGTCCAAGAGCTCCGCAGGCGGCACTGCAGTTCTTGCAACATTGATGCCAATACCAAGGATTAAGGCTTGCATGCGCTCCCCTGACCAGTGCGCCTCGGCGAGCACGCCGCACACCTTCTTGCCATCCAGCAAGACATCGTTGGGCCACTTAATCCTTGGCGACAGGCCATAGAGACTTTCCAATCCCTCGCACACAGCGAGCGCTCCAAGGCCCGAAAGTTTTCCCAGCGTCGCCTGATTAGCCGCCGTCAGATCCAGGAGGAGACTAAAGGCCAGGGCTGATCCAGGCGGCGTGAACCACCGCCGACCCGAGCGGCCGCGGCCCCGAGTTTGCTCTTCCGCAAAGGCCAGGCAGATGCCCGTTGTCCCCTCGTGCGTCCACTCAGCTACCACGTCGTTGGTGGAGCCAACGCTCTCAAAGGCTTCCGCACGTTCGAATAGCAAACCTTCAATTGCCTTTTGGAAATCGCGAGGTTCCACCAGGCCATTCTAATCGCGGGTTCTGGACGCTGTGGTTTTGGAATGGTATACTCCTGATGCGCTCGCAAACTGCGAGCGCGTTGTCTGAAGGCGTAAGGCGCGGCGCATTATTGCGCGACGCAGCCTCACACGGGCAACATCACACACGCTTCCTGACTTGGCGGTGCGTGCCCCAAAGGGTCGCTGCCCGGAATGACGGAAGCGGAGGAAAAACGCAAAGGAGCAACAAACAATGGCAGCAGATATGAAGGCTTTACTTGAGGCGGGCGTGCATTTCGGCCATCGCACCCAGAAATGGGATCCGCGCATGAGGCCATATATCTTCACTGAACGGAACGGCATTCACATTATCGATCTTCAGCAGACCGTAAAGGCGCTGGATGAAGCCTACGTGCTCGCGCGCGATATGGTGGCTGATGGCAAGACCGTACTATTCGTCGGGACCAAACGCCAGGCCGCGGAGACCATTGAGGCCGAAGCACAGCGCTGCAGCATGCCGTACGTCACCGTGCGTTGGCTGGGAGGTATGCTCACCAACTGGCAAACCATGCGCCAGCGTCTGAGCGAATTGGAAAACCTGGAGCGCATGAGCGAGCAGGCAGACACCTCGGGGCTGACAAAACGGGAAATGCTCACCAACACACGAAAAATGGAAAAACTCGCTGAGCGCTTCGGCGGGATCCGCGGGTTAAACAAACCCCCCGATTTGCTCTTTGTGATCGATGTCAACCGCGAGGAGACTGCGGTGAAAGAAGCAAACATCCTTGGCATCCCAGTTCTGGGACTTGTCGACACGAATTGCAATCCTGATGTGGTCGATTATGTTATTCCCTCTAACGATGATGCAATTCGCGCCATCAAGTTGATGGTTACCCATATCGCGGATGCTGCGCTGGAAGGCCTCTCGCTGCGCAAAGATAAACAGGCCGGAGAGCCTGAAAAGAAGACTGCGAAGACCGCGCGACGTAAGCGCGGCGAAGCGGTGGCCGAAGAACTGACAGATCAAGAGTTGCTCGGCGAAGCCACGCTTGCGAAAGTCGCAGAGGAACAGGCGAAGGAAGAGGCGGAGGCTGTTGCCAAGGCGGCCAAGGAAGCTAAAAAAGCTGAGGAAGCTGCGGCAAGTGCAGCAGCAACGCCTGAGAAAAAACCCGTTAAAAAGGTCGCAAAAAAGGTGACCGAGAAAAAGAGAAAGCCAAAATCCAAGATCCGCAAGTCTGACCTGGAAGGTGCAGGCGAGCAACCCGAATAACGATGTCGATTTCTACCGAACAAATCAAACAATTGCGTGAAGCTACGGGCGCTGGCGTGCTGGATTGCCGCGCCGCACTGGAAGAGGCTAAGGGAGACATGGAAAAAGCCAAGGCCATTCTTCGAGCGAAGGGTCTGGACAAAGCTGCCAAGCGAGCCGGCCGCGCAGCAAGTGACGGCGTCGTGGAGCTTTATTCACATGGCGGTGGCAGAGTGGGAGTGATGGTCGAGGTAAACTGCGAGACTGATTTCGTGGCGCGCTCGGAAGCCTTCCGCAACCTGGCGCATGAGATCGCCTTGCACATCGCGGCCTCAGCGCCGGAGTGGTTAAAAAAGGAAGACGTGCCGCAGACGCGCCTCGATACCTTGGATGAGAACAAGGTCGATACGTTCCTGGATGAAAAGGTTTTGCTCCGCCAGGCTTATGTTCGCGACGATGCGAAAACGATCCACGATTTGATCAGTGAAAGCATTGGCACGATTGGTGAGAACATTGTGGTGCGGCGGTTCGCCCGCTGGGAGCTGGGTGAAAGTCTTGAATCTGACGCAAAAACGGCCAACTAGAAAGTTGGCCGTTTTTATTATCTGCTGCAATCGCCTTTTGGACGATAATAAGCAGGCCTCGTGGAGAAAGAATGGCTGAACAAGGAAACCCAATCTACAAGCGCATCCTCCTGAAGCTCAGCGGCGAAGCTCTTGCAGGCGACCAGGGATTTGGAATTGACCCTGATAAAGCTGAAACGATTGCGGAACGCGTAAATGAGGTCGTCAAACTGGGCATTCAGTTGGCGATCGTTATCGGCGCCGGAAACCTCTGGCGTGGGCGCATCGGCATCGAGCGCGGCATGGATCGGGCCACTGCCGACTACATGGGCATGTTGGGCACTGTGATGAACGCGCTGGCCCTCATGGATGCCATCGAACGAGGTGGTGTGGAAACCCGTGTGCAGTCGGCAATCGAAATGCGCGCGGTGGCTGAGCCTTATATCCGTCGACGGGCCACCAGGCATTTGGATGTGGGGCGCGTGGTGATTTTCGGCGGTGGAACCGGGAACCCTTACTTTTCGACCGACACGGCTGCCGCCCTGCGTGCGATGGAGATTGACGCCGACGTCGTCATCAAGGCAACCAAGGTGGACGGCATTTACGATGTCGACCCCAAGAAAGAACCCTCCGCCAAAAGATATGACCACCTCAGCTACATCGATGCCCTGAACTTGCGTCTGGCCGTGATGGACAGTACCGCTATCTCGCTGTGCATGGAAAACAACCTTCCTATCATTGTCTTGAACTTTTGGAAACAAGACGCCTTGAAAAATGCTTTGTTGGGGAAAGCTGAAGGAACGCTCATTGACAAGGGGAGCAGTTAAAAAAATCGAAAAAAGATTGTTTTCGTTCTCGCGAGGCGAACGAGAGCCCTGTTAATCTGGATGGTAAAATGCCTAACGCCGTAGTTTTTCTGATAATTTAGTTTGGTTCTTAAACCCTTAAAGCGGAGGTTTCCGTGATAGCCGATGTTCTAAAGGAAAGCCGGGAGCGCATGAAAGCCGCTGTGGCTTCTCTAAAGGAGGATCTGGCCGCCATTCGCACGGGTCGCGCCAGCCCGGCGTTGGTGGAAAAGCTTTCCGTGGAATACTATGGCCAGCCGACTCCATTGATCCAACTGGCCAGTATCAGCGTCCCGGAGCCGCGACAACTCCTGATCCGGCCTTTTGACCCTGGCAGCATCAAGGATATTGAGCGCGCGGTGCAGACTTCGGATTTGGGCTTGACGCCGAACAGCGACGGTAAAGTGATCCGCTTGAATCTCCCTCCGCTTACTGAAGAGCGCCGCCGCGAACTGGTTAAGGTCGTTCACGGCCGCGTGGAAGAGGCGCACGTTTCGGTGCGCAATGTCAGGCGCGATGCGATCAAGGATCTGCGAGATTTCAAAGAGGAGAAGGTCATTTCAGAAGATGACCTGAAGCGGGGCGAGGAGGAGACCCAGAAGCTCACTGACGAGATTATCGGTGAAATCGATATTATAGGAAAGAACAAAGAAAAAGAGGTGATGGAGGTTTAGGTTCCGGCTAATGGCAAAAGCGAAGCCCGAACTTCCCGAGAACATTCCCCAGCACATTGCCATTGTGATGGATGGCAACGGGCGCTGGGCAAAGGCCCGCGGCCTACCACGGCTGGCAGGGCATCGCGCCGGCACTGAGAATATTAGGCGCATCATCAAGGCCTGCGTGGAATTCGGGGTGAAATATCTGACCATCTACG
>JBOGUK010000036.1:0-4653 GCA_050695915.1 Anaerolineales bacterium | reverse complement strand
AACCGAGGAACAAATATTCCAGGCTGAGCTCAGTGCCCTCGTGAGCGGCGAGATAAGCATTGACGCCCGCGGCGTAATCCTCCAGCATGCTGCGGGATTCAGCGTCAAGTCGTTGGAGTTCCTGCAGCGCCACGCGTTCCCAGCCCAGCGTGCGCAGGAAGATATCGGTGTCCACAGTGACACCGCCCAGCAGCTCCGAGAGCCTCCCGGAACCCACATGGCGTTGGAAATCCATTTGCCAGAAGCGATCCTGTGCATGGACATAACCCTGCGCAAAGAAAAGATCGTGTTCGTTGCTTGCGTAAATATGTGGAATGCCGGCCAGATCCCGATAAACATCAACGGGCGCATATAAGCCTTGAAGCTGGATTTCGCCGTCAACCTGTGGGAAGGAATTATCAATAGCAGCGTAAACGTAAATTCCCGCTGACAATGCAACGACAAGGATCAAAGCAATCAGCGCCAGCAAGATGCGGCCTAGGATTCGCATGGTTTCTCCTGGTGTATGTTTAACGAAAATTGGATTATACGCTTGTGACCGTTCTTACTAACGTCGATTAGCTGGCGACTACCATGGCGATCGCATGCAAATGCGTATGGCTCAGGCTGATGGCCCAACGCGTCACACCGCGCTGCTTGGCTAACTGCTTGGCTTCGCCGTAAAGCTGCAGGATTGGTTCGCGGGCTTGGCCACGCAAGATCTCAATCTCCAACCAACTCACCGGCCCGATGCCGGTGGCGAGCGCCTTGGCAACGGCTTCCTTGCCGGCGAAACGGGCGGCAAGCGACGGAATATTCCCGCGCAGTTGATCCAGTTCTGCGTGTGTGAAGATGCGTTTAAGGAAACGTTCACCATGGCGTTCGACCGCCAACTGCAGGCGCTGAACCTCGATCATATCGATACCCGTCAGTAGATTCGGCACTCACACCTCGGTGCGCGGGGGGCCAGCGGCTGCAACGGCCAATTTATCGGTTTGCAGATATTGGGCGGCCGCATTGAGCACTTCCTCGCGAGACACGGCGTTAACCCGATCCGGAAGCTCCTCGTAATAATCCAGCCCTAATCCATAGCGCTCGATGGTCAACAAAGCGTCAGATACCCCGCCGTTACTTTCCAAGGAAAGGGGCATGCTGCCAATAAAGTTGGATTTACTGTCACTGAGTTCCTCTTCAGTGACTAGTTCTTTGGTGAAAAGCTCGATTTCCTTGACAATCAAATCAGTTGCTTTTTGTTCGTTGGCCGGATCCACCCCTGCGGAAACCACCCAGGGCCCCGGCCCAATTCCGCCACTCAAATCGCTGTAAACATAATAGGCCAAACCAGCCCTTTCGCGAACCACGTCACCCACTCGACCCATTAACCCGAAACGACCGAGGATATTGTTCCCGAGACTGGCGGCCATAAACTCCGGGGCCAAGCGCACCGGTCCGGCGGTCCCAACGATCAGGTCGCTTTGGCTTTTGCCGGGAATATCTACACGCGCATAGACGTGCTCAGGCAGCGGTTTCCAATCAGGAAGAACAGGCAGCGGCGGCTGTTCCAGGTTTTGCCAGTCTTCTAGAACGGCTCTAACTTGTTCCACCACGCGGCCTGCTTCGATTCCGCCCACGACAGCAATCACCATTCCCTCTGGCCAAAAATATTTGCGGTGGAACTCGGCCAAATCTTCCACGGTGATGGCTCCCACCGTTTCCGGGTGACCTTCATCCGCGCGCGAGTACGGGTGATCGCGGTAGACCAGTTCATCGAATTTCATCGCCGCCATATCGCGTGTATCCTGCGCGCGCAACGCCAAACCGGTGAGTAATTGGGCGCGCAGCCGTTCGACCTGGTTTGCCGGAAAGGTAGGCGCGCGCAGCCCTTCGTTCAGAAGATCTAGCAACAAAGGCAAATCCTCGGCTAGTGAACGGCCGCCGAAGCCCGTGGTGTGCGTGCCGCCGCTGAAGCCGAAGCTGGCGCCAATGGATTCCAGGGAGTCATAAATGGCGCGAAACTCGCGCTTTTCCGTACCGCGCATGAGGGCAGCGGCCACAAAGTCGGCCAATCCAAGTTTTTCATCGGACTCAAGCAGACTGCCGGCGGACAAATAGCCGCGGATAGTTACGGATTGACTGTTGGGATTTTCACGCGCGAGAACCACGATACCGTTGTCCAACACCACGCGAGTAGTGTCATCCGACCCCGGGATCGACGTACGCGCCTGTGGTTTTTCGATGACCATTATTAATCAGCCGCTGGTCGGCCGTCGGGTTGGTAGACGCCAAGCACACGCCGATCCGCACGCAGGTATTTTTGCGCAACACGCTGCACGTGAGCGGGCGTCACTGCGCTCAATTTGTCCAGATAAGTTTGGAACCAATCGTATGTATCAAAGATCTCCGCAAACCCCATCCAGAAGGCCTGATTGGTAATGCTCTCGCTGCCATAGGCGAATAAAGCCTGCGCTTGTTTCACGGCGCGCGCCAATTCTTCCGGCTTCGGTGCATGGTCATGCAACCGAGCCAGCTCATCGTCCAGAGGGCCGATCACATCCTCCGCCTTCCGCGCCGGGTGCACGGTAATGGTGATGTCGTAAAGATAAGGATCAATGGTGGCCTGCAAGCCGCCGCTGACACCGACAGCTAGCTCGGTCTCGACAAGCCGTTCGTATAAACGCGAGGTCTTATTGGATATGCCGCCGCTAAAAATATTCAGGTTGCTCGGCCCAGCCAGCAAACTGTCTGCGACCATAAGGGGAAAGAAATCTGGATCGGTTGCGCGAACGGAACGATACGCAGCTTTGACGAAGATCGTTTCCCCAGGACCTTTCGTCACCACACGCCGTTCCTCGGCAGGGTCAGGTTCGTCTTCCGCCACGCGTGCGGGTTCAGGCCCGGCAGGGATTCCGGCATAAAGCTCGGTGACTCGCGCAAGCATTTTTTCGCTTTCAAAATCGCCGGCGAGGGTAAGTACCGCATTGCCCGGAACGTAATATTTCTGGTAGTGCCGATAGAGTTGATCGCGGGTGATCGTCTTCAGGTCAGCCATGTCACCGATCACTTCGTGCCGATACGGGTGGCTGGCGAAGGCAGCCTCCTGCACATCCTCATCCAGCAGGAACATTGGACTGTTTTCGTTCCCTTGTCGTTCTGAGATGATCACCGTGCGCTCGGATTCCACCTCCTCGGGCTTGAACTCGCTGTTTACGAACCGGTCAGCTTCCAGACGCAAGGCCAGGTCGATTTTGTTGGCGGGCATAGTTTCGAAATAGGCGGTCCAATCGATATAGGTCATAGCATTCCAGAACCCGCCGTCCCGGGAGATGTCCTTGTCAAGCTTCCCGGCCGGAAACTGCGGTGTGCCTTTGAATTGCATGTGTTCGGACCAATGGGACACCCCAGTAATTCCCGGGGTCTCATCCCGGGAACCGACCCGCACCCACAGCCATTGGCTCACCAACGGCGCGGTATGGATCTCCTTTAGGAGCACCTTGAGACCGTTGGGAAGGGTAGTTTGTCGGATTTCCATGAAGCTTCCTGCCATTAGAAGCAGAGAATATAGCATAGAGCTTTGCCTTTGGGAGACCAAGAACCATTTCGTGAAAACCTGTCACCAATTGACTATCCCGATGACCTGTATCCTTGCAAATCGGGATAATTGTCCCTTGGGGCAAGGTCGAATCCACGGGAAACTTTCAGTCGTGATTTCAGGTACAATCCAAAATTGTTGTCTTAAATAGAGAAGGATGCCGGATTTTCGAAACTTTTCTGTGGCTGTGATCGGCGCTGGACCGGCCGGCCTGTTTGCCGCCCGCGAACTTGCGCACGCGGGGATCCGGGTTGCGCTGATCAATCGCGATATCAAGCCGGGGGGTTTGGCCGAATATGGCATTTATCCATCCAAGTTGAAAATGAAAGACGGCCTGCGCCGCCAATTCCAGCTGGCGTTGGAACTACCGGGACTGGAGTATTACGGTAACCTGACCCTTGGCACAGAGGGAGAACTCGGCCTCGCCGAACTTCAGCAAATGGGCTTCGACGCAGTTCTGGTGACCGTTGGCGCCCAGGGCACCAAGTGGCTCGGCCTCCCCGGTGAGGATCTCGAGGGCGTTTACCACGCCAAGGATCTCGTCTATCACTACAACCAGCTGCCCCCGTTCAGCCAGGGGAAATACGAAATCGGTAAACGAGTTGTATGCATCGGCGTAGGCAACGTGATGCTGGACATCGCACACTGGGCCATTAGGGCGCTCAAGGTGGATAGGATCATCGCCATTGCGCGCCGCGGTCCGGCAGATGTGAAATTCTCCAGGAAGGAAATGGAGATCGTGGCGCGCAATCTTGACCTCGCCGCGCTCGACGCGGAGTTTGAACGTACCGCACCCGTTATGCAAAAGGTCGGCCAGGATCCAGCGGCGGCGAAAGCCTTCATTCTCTCAGCACTCGACCACGCTGAGGAATCTGTTTCCGAAACGCGCTTCGAACTCGCTTTCCTGGTTTCGCCCAAACGCATCCTCGGCGATAACGAAGGACGCGTGCGCGCTCTTGAGGTTGAAGATACAACGCTGGAAACTCGTCCCGATGGAAACACGCGCGACGTAGGGCTGGGAACAACGCGAGAAATCCCGGCCGACACCGTGGTGTTTTGCATTGGCGACCGCGTCGACGAAACAC
>JBOGUK010000035.1:0-10449 GCA_050695915.1 Anaerolineales bacterium | reverse complement strand
TCGTTGGCCAATGCAGCCACGTTTTTGACGCTGTCGATTTTCGTGCTGGTGCGCAATCCGCTTTCTATCGAATAGAAAGCAGGGAATTCTTCCGTCTGGTAGCCAACCACTGGTATGCCGCGGGTCTCAAATTGCTCCAACGTGGCAGGCAAATCCAGGATGGCTTTTGCGCCAGCGCACACCAGGAGGACCTTTTGGACTGCAAGTTCCGCCAAGTCGGCGGAAATATCCCAATCGCTGTCGCGGTGCACGCCGCCGATGCCCCCAGTGGCGAACACTTTGATGGCCGCCTGCGCAGCCACACGCAGTGTGGCAGCAACTGTGGTACCACCACTGATCTTCGCCGTAACCGCTGCGGCCAGATCGCGGCTGCTCAGCTTATGCGTCTCTTGCGTGGCAAGGCTCGCCAATTCCCTATCCGAAAGCCCGACGCAGATGCGTCCTTCCACAACCGCTATAGTCGCGGGCACGGCGCCTTCCTTTCGTACGATCCTTTCCATTTCCCGCGCCAATTCCAGATTGTGGCTTTTCGGTAGGCCATGAGTGATCACAGTGGATTCCAAAGCGACGATCGGTGAACTTTTTTTGATCGCCGTTTGGACTTCCTGTGAGAGCTTGAAACTTTTGGGAAGGGAGGCCATTTCATGATTCTAATTGTTTTCCATTCTTTAAATGTCCAATATCCAGCCGTCGCCAGGCGGTTCCAGACGAATCGCTGCGAGGATCCTTCGCGACGCCGAGGATGACACAATAGAGAAAATTTCTCCTTTGTTAGAATGAACGGCCGTGCTCACCATCGAAACTCATTGCCACACCAATGCTTCCGGCGATTGCCTCGTGCGCCCCGGGGACCTCATTGCTACTTGTCGCAAACGCGGCATCGACAAAGTGATCGTCACCGATCACAACACGATCGCTGGCGCCCTCGTCGCGAAGGAAATGGACCCTGATCGCGTGATTGTGGGCGAGGAGATCTACACAAAAAAGGGTGAACTCTTGGCGGCCTTTGTTCAGGAAGAGATAACGCCCTGGCTGGAACCCGAAGAAGCCATTCGCCGGCTGCGGGAACAGGGCGCGTTCATTTCCGTCTCGCATCCTTTTGACGTAACGCGTTCAGGGCACTGGAAGCTGCCAGACCTGCTGGCGATCGCGCCCTTCGTGGACGCAATCGAGATCTTCAATGCGCGCTGCCTGCTGCCCGCGTACAATCGGCGGGCGAAGGAATTCGCCGCCGAGCATGGGCTGAACGGCACTTCAGGTTCCGACGCGCATACGCTGATGGAACTTGGGCGCGCCGCTATGATCGTCGACGATTTCAATGACGCCGAGGGGTTGCGGAAAGTGGTCGCTCAGGCGCAATACAAGGCCGCCAGAAGCGGGTTTTCCGTGCGCCTAGCTTCCCGTTTTGCGGCCCTGCGCGCCAAACTGGCTAACAAATAACATAACGAGAGGTGATTCTATGAGGTCCGATCTGGTTCCCATTTTCCGCAGGATAGGCAGCATGCTCTTCATTTTTATGTGGGTGCCGTTCACATGCGTGTTTGTGGGCATGGCGGAGGAATTCGGCAATCCAGGCGTTCGTTTCGCCCAATTCGTCGATCGCTTCTTGCCCGGATTGCTAACCGCTCGCGGGGCGGACCCTTCGCCACTGACTTCCATCTCCTTGGTGATTACGTTCGGCATGATGTTCCTTTCCATGGCGCTAACCTTCGGCGCGCCGCTGCTTGGCGGATTGCGAGGCCAAAAAGTATTGAAATCCGGGCGCGCAGCAACGGCCCGCATTGTGAGCGCAAACAACACGGGAACTTATGTAAACAATCAACCCCTTGTACGTTTCGTTCTGGAAGTGCAGCGCGAGGACGGCAGCCCGTTCCAGGCCGAGACGGAAAAGATCGTCGGGCTTATGCAACTGACTCAATTCCAACCGGGCGCCGTCATCAACGTGCGTTACGACCCGGACACACTGGAAACCGCCATCGTTGAATGATAAAAAGCGATTGGTTTGTCAGATGAAGAATACTCACACCTCTTCCCTAAAGCAATCTCACCCACTTCAACCTTTGACGTACTGCGTTGTATAAGCGCTCATCCGCCGTGACCATGTCTTCGTCGAATCGGTAGGCCAGGGCAAGGTATGCGGCATCATAGGCGCTGCGTTGGAATTGGCGAGCCATTGGAAGGCATTCGCTCCAGGCGAGGTCATGAAGTTCTATGCGCAAACCTGCGGTTGCCTGAAGTATCTCCTCGGTCTGGGCGCTTGAGATGCGTCCCCGGCGTTCTGCCTGCCAGACGGCGTTGGCGGTTTCATACAGGATCAGGGAAGGCGCCTTCAAGCGCCGGCGGCCAGCGGCATGATCGCGGAGAAGCACTTGCGCTGGTTGCTGCGCCTCATCGGGGAAGAACGCAGCCAGCAGCACACTGGCATCCAGGATCATTTGCGCTTCTCCAATTCATCGCGAGAAGCGCGATAGAGTTCGCCAGCTTTTACGTTGCTATCACGTAAGGCTTGCGAAACCCGCAGTACCTGGCTGTAAGCCTCGAACTGGCGCAGGCGCTCGTATTCCTCAGGAGCCAGCAGCACGCCCACAGGCTTGCCGCGTCGGGTCAGGGTGATGGGTGTCTTGCGTAGCTTGCGGATCAATGCAGAAAGTCGGTTGTGCGCTTCTGCAATAGAGATGGATTCCATGCGCTTTCCCATTGTCTATCAAGATAGACATTATACTAGACAATCAACAACCCCGCCTGACCATAATGCCAGGCGGAACAATATTCTTGAAGTCGGGATATCTGGAAGACTGGAAGTCGAACACGAAGATGCAATCATTGCAGGTCTTTGATCCGACCTCCAGACCTCAAGACCCCGGACTTCCGACTTCAATAAATCGAAATGAATGCTGTTAAAATCATCGGCGGCTCGGTGGCGGAACTGGCAGACGCAGAAGACTTAAAATCTTCCGAGGGCAACCTCTTGTGGGTTCGACTCCCACCCGAGCTACTTAAAATAGTAGACAGTGGACAGTTGACAGCAGATGGCTTTCAACGGCATGAGAAGCGGGGGCAAGTGAATCAATTTGAGGAGACACCTCGGGATCGCGTCAGTAAGGACAGGTTTTCAACCTGTCCGCCCGCCGTAGGCGGGGATCATAGGTAACCCGAAATAAAACGATCCGCGGGAATAAACCAACAGACCATGAGAGGAATATAACAATGGACCTTGGAAAATTGCTTCTTTTTGTTCTCGTCGTCTCCCAGCTGGCGACAGCCTGCAAACCGGCTGCCGGAACCGCGACCAGCACACCGCAGCCCGAGTCCACTACCAGCGCTGCGCCTGAAGACGAGGCGCAAAAGACCACCGTCACCTTGCTCGATGCCGAAGGCAACGAGATCGAGTTCTCGCCGCCCGCGCCCGACGGCATCCAAAACATGCTCGCCCGCGTTGACGCGGGTGATTACACCCTTTCAGAAGCCGTGCTTGCCGGCCTGAAACTCTACGCCGGCGAGGATCCCAGCTTGGATCTCTTCGGCGGTGAAGAAGTTCAGCCACTTGGCGGTTACCGTCTCTCCGCACTGGCGGCCCAGGTACTCGCCGATGCCGACGCGCCTACACAGGCTGAATTCCAACGCGTGCTGAGCAAGATCTTCCCCTCACCGGAAATCCTTGACGCCATCTCGGCCAGAGCCGATCAACAGAGCGGCCAGGCTCCATCCGCCAAGGCAGCCAGCCCGGCGCGCGGCACGGCATGCACCACTTTGTGGGAAGAGGGATTCTCCACAGAGACACGCTCCATATGTTTGCTCTTCGTCGAGTTCACGGAGCGCGGGCATACGTACCGCGTTTACTATCCCGAGGATCGTCGCGGCGACAGCGCCTTCCTCGCTTACGTAGAAGCGGCCGCCCAGGCGATGCGCGACAGCTTGCGTGTGTACGGCGCGCTCAGCGAAATGCGCGATATCAACATGCTCTTCACTGCTTTGGTGCCCGAAAGCGAGGAAGGCGAGGATACGGCCGCTTTTGTTCCCGAGCTCTATCCTTCCGAGATCCGCAGCGGCGCCTGCCCGGTGCTCGTGCTACCCACCGCCTTGGAGGGCCCAGCGGACGATACATTCAAGCAGCTAATCGCCCACGAGATCTTCCATTGTGTCGAATACTGGCGACAGGGTCGCTCCACGAACGCGGCCGCCGATTGGTACATCGAGGGTATGGCGGAATATTTCAGCGGCGTGGTTTATCCCAGCGCGAATAACGAGCACCAATACTTGGATGGGTTCAACTACTTCACGATGACCGAGTCCATCGTCGACCTGCAATATTCCTCCTGGGTGTTCTTCCAGTCCCTCGGGAACGAATTCGGCAAGGAATTCGTAATTGGGTTACTGGACACTCTGCCTACAGAAGGCACCCGCGCGAACCAGATCACCAAACTTGCCGAGATCGCCGGGATGCCTAATGTATTCCACGAGTTCGGCCAGACTTTTCTCGAGCAGCGTTTGCGCGACGAGAACGGCAGCACGCTGCCGATGTCGCCGCTCTTCCTGCCGGGCAACCGTTTCGCGCTCACGCCCTCGCCGGATCGCGAATTCGAGACCACTGCTTTCCTGCTCTCCCGCTACTTGATACGCTATGAAGAAGCCAAGCAATACCAGGTCGCGTTGAGCGCGTCGGGCGACGGTCTCTTCACCGTGCACAACCGCGAAGGCAGCGAGTGGGGCGAACTGCCGCTCGAGATTGCCTCACCCTGCGGCGGAATGGTGCTCGTGGGGTTGGTCACCGCGGCGGAGGCGGGAGCGGAATTCAGCAACCGCACGCACACCGAATGGCTCGAGGAGTACGAATGCGACCGCTGTCTGATTGGTACCTGGATGCAGGATACCGCAACCATAGAAAATAATTTGCGCACAATTATGGGGCCTGCAGCGGAAACCCTCATCGGCGTGAGCGGCGTGTTCATCCTGGATATCGCTGAGAACGCCGGCACGCTCTTCTACCCTGAAGACTACGCGATCACGTTCCGTACAGTCGATGACGAGATCGCAGAGATGCGCATGGAGGGCTTCAGCACAGGAAGCTACGTAATTCCGACGGAAGGGATTATCCGCTCTTACGAAGGTGAAACCGCCTTTGAACTCACCCTCACCACACCAAGCGGCACCGTCGGCATGCCAGTGACCCCCGAAACCGCGCCGGCCGGTCCGTTTTCCGGCGGCGGCGAATTCCCGTACACATGCACTGCCACCACGCTGACTGTCGTCACGGAGGGAGTAGCACCTTTCCCTGTCAGCGTATACACGCGAGTCAGTGAATAGTTGAGCGTAGCCTCCGGGAAACGGAGCAGCCATCCGGCTGCTCCGTTTTTGTTTAACCAAACCATAATCACCCCCTAAACCAAGGCTTATAGCATTCTCACAATTTAATGCTGTAATGTCACGGTCGTCACATTCCCCATCAAAGAGGTGAACGCTGTGAGTGTTAGGAAACGTGTTTCCAGTAAACCTGTTTTAAAGATCCTTTACTGTCCAAACTGCCAGCAGGGGACCAACATCGTCATATCCACCCAGATGGAATGCCCACATTGCGGAAGGGAGCGCAAAGAGCTCAGTTTCTACGATCTAGGCCCGTTGCCCGATATTTCTCATGAATTGGAAGGCAACCACCTGACCGAGCCGGTGGTCGTGTCTACCGAACCCCTGCCGCCGGATGTGGAGGCGTTGATCGCCAGCGTGCAGCAGCGCCTTATCAGGTAAAAAGACGACAAAGGTCTGCAAAGAGCAGACCTTTGTCTTTGAAAGAAGGGCTTAACCTTACGAAGGGCGGACTTGAAGCGAGCAATCGGTTGCGTCCAACCTGCGCAAGGTTTTTAACGAAGATGATTTACGCTCCCTCGGCGATCTTTAGGAATTTCGTTGCGCCCAGCACATCAAAACCTGACCACTTCGTCCTTGCGAGCCCATTGAACCGGGCGAAGCAATCCCCAAGTGGCATTGCAATTCGTGGGTTGGGGATTGCTTCGTCGCCCAGCTTACGCTTAGGCTTCCTCGCAAAGACAAGTTGAGGAGGGCTGATTCTGAAACAATTGCTATGCTATAATCCCATCAATGTTCATGGGCACCTCTCGCCGCAATAACAACGACAATAACAACCCCCTCCGGGCGGGAGGATTTTGCCTGTTTGCAGAGTAGGTTTTGCTCAGGCGCCACTCGCCCGACCGCTTGCGGCGGGCGTTTTGTTTTAAAGAGAACTCGGACTAAGGAGAAGAACCATGTTCAAGACACACACCTGCGGCGAACTGCGCGCCGCCCACGAAGGGCAAACCGTGACCCTGGCGGGCTGGGTGCACCGGCGCCGAGACCACGGCGGGCTCACCTTCATTGACCTGCGCGACCGCTTCGGCCTGGTGCAGATCGTTTCCGATCCGGAAAAGCACCCTGACGCCCACAACGCCTTTGAGCCTGTGCGCAACGAATGGGTGTTGCAGGCAACCGGCACGGTGCGTAAGCGCCCGCAAGGAATGCTGAACCCGGATCTAGCCACCGGCGAGATCGAGGTCGCCATCTCGGAACTCAAGGTCTTGAACAAAGCAAAAACCCCGCCCTTCGCCATCAACAAACCAGAGACAGTGGACGAAGACACACGGCTCAAATATCGCTATCTCGATCTGCGCCGCGAGAAGATGCAATCCAACATGATCTTGCGCCACAAGATCGTGAAGTTCATTCGGGATTATCTGGACAAAGAAGGCTTCCTCGAGATCGAAACGCCCATCTTATTCAAAACCACGCCCGAGGGAGCACGCGACTACCTGGTGCCGTCCCGCGTGCATCCCGGCGAGTTCTACGCGCTGCCGCAATCTCCACAGCAGCTGAAGCAGCTGCTCATGGTGGCGGGCTACGAGCGGTATTTCCAGATCGCCCGCTGCTTCCGCGACGAGGACTTGCGCGGCGACAGGCAGCCTGAATTCACGCAGCTTGACATCGAGATGGCTTTCGTCGAGCGCGAAGATATTTTGGATTTGATGGAGCCGATGTACACGCAAATGGTCACGGAACTCCTACCGCACAAGCGGTTGCTGCAATCTCCGTGGCCGCGGCTCACTTACAAAGAAGCCATGGAACGTTTCGGTAAAGACAACCCCGACCTGCGCTTCGGCATGGAGCTGCAAGACGTGACCGAGTGGGTCAAAGGCAGCGGCTTCAAGGTTTTCGAAGACGCGGCCGCCGGTGGCGGGCACGTGCGCGGCATCAACGCCAAGGGGCTCGGGCATTACAGCCGCAAGGAAATCGACGCTCTCACGGAATACGTCAAGCAGTTCGGCGCCAAGGGACTCGCGTACTTCCAGATCACGCCCGAAGGCGAGGAACGCTCCTCGTTCAGCAAATTCTTCAGCGCTGAAGGGCTGGCAAACCTCAAGCAAAAGATGCAAGCGGAAGCGGGTGACCTGCTCTTGTTCGTGGCCGATAAACCTGCAGTTGTGTTCGATTCACTAGGCCGTTTGCGCGTTCACCTCGGTGAAACTCTGGGTCTGCTCGACCCCGACGTGCTGGCTTTCTGCTGGGTGATCGATTTTCCGTTCGCCTTCTGGAACGAAGACGAAAAACGTTGGGATCCGAGTCAGCATTTGTTTACTTCGCCGATGCCAGAGGACATTGATCTCATCGAGAAAGACCCCGGTTCAATGCGTGGAACGCAATATGATATGGTTTTGAACAACCTGGAAGTTTGCGGCGGTTCAATCCGGATTCACGATCGTTCCCTTCAATCGCGCATATTCAAACTCATTGGCCTTTCGGAAGAAGTGGCCCAACAAAGGTTCGGCCATATGTTGGAAGCGTTCGAGTATGGCGCTCCACCACACGGCGGGATAGCATCCGGCCTGGACCGTCTTGCGATGATGTTTTCCGGTGAAGAAAATATTCGTGACGTGATTGCGTTCCCCAAGAACCAGGCCGCTCGCGACGTGATGGCCGGCGCGCCGTCGCCGGCGGATGCGATCCAGCTCAGAGACTTGCACCTTAAGGTCGACCTGCCGAAGAAATAATGGGCCCCACCGGATCCATTAATCTTGGCGTGGTATAAAGAGATGGCCCTGCTGTGTCCGTGTTTGCGGCCCTTTTGTTTTGAACCAACACAAAACAAATGGAGCCCGGCTTCCGGCAGAAGACGCATTAGACCGAAAGGCCAAAGCTGACCTACCGGAGAGGGCGCCGACCTGCATCTGCAGGTTCAAAACCCCCGCTGCACACGGCACGGCGGGGTTTTGCGTTAATAACTCATGTCCCCCTTAGCAGTCTACTCCGAATTTGTCACGCGACGGAAAACGTGATTTGCGGATAAACGGCTACTCCGAAGAAAAGGCCGTAGGGATTCCTCGGCTATCTAGTTCGGCGCCCTGGTAAGGGTTTTTTATTCCGCCTCGGAATGACAATGTGGGGGGCACGGCGGGGTTTTGCATTAATTACTCATCCACCCTGTTGTCAGGCACGATGTAGATCAGCGGCAGGCTGAGCAGGGTGACGCCGTATTTCACAAGCAGATTCACCACGAAGATCCCCCACACCGTCGCCCAGGGAAGGACGCCGCCGAAGGCGCCCACCGAGAAGATCAGGTTGTCCACCGGGACGCTGACGCTGTTGCTGACCAGGACGCGGGCCCACTGGTAGCGGTGGGTGACCCGCGTCACCCAGAGGTGATAGACCTCGGTGTCCATTAGTTCGCTGGCCAATTCGGCGACGATGGACGCTACGACGATGCGCCAGACGGGCGCCAATACGGCGCTGAACTCGGCGCCCAGGCCCCAGGACGGATCGCTGGGGAAGTTGGCAGTCCACATGATGTATGCGGCCATGAACAGGTTGATCACGCCCGCGGAGATGATCAGGGTGCGGGCGTTGCCGCGACCGAGTACCTTGTGCACGATGTCTCGCAGGGTGAAAGTGATCGGGTAGATGAACGTGCCCATGTCCACCGCCAGGCCGGCAATCACGCCGATCTTCACGCTGGCGATATCCGCCAGCATTTGGGCGGCGATGTACGCCGCCACGACGATCACAGCGATGGAAGGGACAAGGTTTGCCTGCGAAACACGTTTTGCAACCATGTGAGACCTCCGGCAGTCCGGAGGTCTAGAATTCCTGAGGTCTGGAGGTCGAAAAACGGGTTGACTTCCAGACATCCGGACTTCCTGACATCAAGACAGCGTTAAACGAAATGAGAACGGCGCGCGTTCTCGGCGCAGTTTTGTTAAGCCGGGTAGCTGCCACCGGCGTCCACAGCATTATAGTCGGTATAATCGTTAGCATTCGCATGGCAACCGAAGAACGATTACTCAATAAAGTTTGCGTACCCTGCAGGGGAGACGAGCCGCCTCTCGAAAAGCAGGAGATCCACGAATTCCAGAAGCAAGTGCCTGATTGGGAAGTTGTCGTGGTCAAGGAAGTTCCCCGCTTAAAACGTTTGTTCAAGTTCAAGGATTTTGCGAAGGCGCTCACCTTCACCCAGAAAGTCGGTGAACTCGCAGAGGAACAAGGGCACCATCCCAAACTGGTGACGGAATGGGGGAAGGTCACTGTATCGTGGTGGACGCATAAGATCAAAGGCTTGCACCAAAATGATTTCATCATGGCCGCCAAGTCTGATGAGCTGTATTCCAACCTCGGATAATTCCACTTTTGCCGGAAGTTAGACTCGTTCGCGCGGCGCTGTTCGTACTTGCATTCTGCGCAGCGTGCAGCAGCGCGGGTGGAGGAGCGAACACAACGCCGGTACAAGTCATCACGCCGACGGGAACGCCGAGTCTCACTGCCCTACCCACCCCGACCATCTCACCGACCTCCGAGAACGCGCCCGACCTGAGCGGTGAACAGATCAACTTGCCGTTCCTGTGCGGGAGCAGCGGCCCGTTTTCCGAATCGAACGCAGCGCGTATGGCCGGCGCGCAGGACGCAGTAGCAGCGATCAACGCCAGCGGCGGTATTTTCGGCGCGCAGCTTGCACTGCGCGTTGCCGATACGCAAGGCACTGCGGAAGGCGCCCGGGTTGCCTTCGGCAGCGTGATCGACGAATTCGGCGAGGGGCCGATCCTGATCGCTTGCGATGCGGCTACTGAGTTCGCGGTGTCTGAACTGGCGGCGGAGAATGAGATCCCGATGCTTTCTTACGGCTTGTATGCAGAACGCGGGGGGTTTTCTTTTGGCGTGGACGCCTCTCCCGAAGGGCATTTTGCATACTTTTTGCAGGACCTGGTAGCGAACTGGGCGGAACGAAAACCCGACGGGATAGATAATCAGATCCGCGTTGCCGTGCTCGGGTTGCAGGAAGACGTGAGCGGCACGTATACCACGCAAGCCACCATCACTTACGCAGAACAATTGGGAATCCCCATCGTGTATATGGCTGATCTTGGCCTGGACGAGGATTTCCATGTTTTCGAACTTATCTACGCAGTGCGCGATGCG
>JBOGUK010000034.1:0-6854 GCA_050695915.1 Anaerolineales bacterium | reverse complement strand
CTCATATCATGCGCTGTCCGAAATGTGGCGGCGCCATGAAACTGGTTGGCGAAATCACGCCCAAACGTGCCAGATCGCCGTAATCGCATCGGGGCAGTGATTTGAAATTTGTATGTTGATCGCGGGGCGCAAAAATGCGATTTTGGGCGTCACAGGAGAAGTACGCCCTAGCCGTTCGTCAACGCCATATTGGACGGGTGAAAGGCCAAAGTGCATGATGAAAAAACTGCCAAAGAACATTTCCACCTGCTTCAAGCAAGGCCATCGACTAATTTTACCGGTGACTTTGAACCCCGTCTCAACAGCTCGTCCTTGATTCAAAGCTCAAATAAAAAATAGGAAAGCGCTTAGTTCAACGCAGAATTATGCGGCGGCTCGCATCTGCTGCATTTCAAGGTACCTACTCGTTTTGCCGCGCCGCACGAATTCTTATCTCGTTAGGCGGGCTCGGTGCGTTCCAGATCCTCAAGGCCTACCTCCCGATCGAGTCTTCCACTCCACGAGCGCAATCGTGCGCGCCGAGGAGAGTACCGGCTGGTCAGTTCCTCCGGTAGGGCATCGTGGTGCGACAGAGGCTTGGAAAGCACAGACGCCAGGACGAGCCGAGAACACTGACGCCCGATGTCGGCCTGTAGCGGCGGTCTTGCAATGTACCCTCTCATCGAGATGAAACCCCAGCCAAGATGGCGGCCGATTCAGTTTCGCTGCGCCGCACGGAGCTTCACTCATCCCTTGTCAACGAAACGGAGGCTCTAATGGGCTGCAGCCAAGCCGTCCCTCCGCGAATCAGAGCCTGCAACGTAGCCCCGGGGATTCCGCATGATGGCCTGACCGCCGCCGAAGACAAGGCCGCCGTTCGAGCCCAGGAAAACAAGTTGGGCAGTCTCCATCAGGGGGTTCTGAGGGGCGTGCCCCATGGACCGAAGCTCGTCGATCACCGGCGGAGGGATCGCGCTCTCGAAGCTGACCCGGTTCCCGTTCCAATGGCGGAAGCGCGGGGCATCAAGGGCCTGCTGCACGTCCATGTCAAATAGCAGCATGTTGAGCAGGACCTGGACGTGCGCTTGGGGCTGCTGCGGTCCTCCAACGATGCCGTAGCTCAGCCAAGGCTCCTGTCCCCCGTCGGGAGTGGTACGCGTCACGAAGCCCGGGATGATGGTGTGGAACGGGCGCCTCCCCGGACCCACGCTGTTCGCCCGGCCGTTCTCGTACGAAAACCCGACTCCTCGGTTATGCAGCGCGAACCCGGTTCCGGGGACGACGACTCCCGAGCCGAATCCCCCTCCCAGACTGCTGATGAACGAGATCATGTTGCCTTCGCTGTCGGCGACCGTGAGGTACGTAGTTTCACTGGTGGTCAGCGAGGCATCCGGGGCAGCGTGCTCCAACGCTTGGGCGTGGTCGATCAGAGACCGGCGCCTGGCGATGAAGTCGTCAGTGAGAAGTTGCTCGGGCGTCGATGCCATGAAATCGGGATCCCCAACGGCCTGTTCCAGGTCAGCGTATGCCAGCTTCTTGGCCTCGATGAGATAGTGGAGGTAGGTTGCCGAGTTGTGCCCCATCGCCGCGAGATTGAAGGGCTCCAGGATGCGAAGCATCTCCAGCGCTGCGATCCCCTGGCCATTCGGGGGAAGTTCCCACACCCGATACTCCCGAAATGAGACGGACAGAGGCTCGACCCATTCGGCCGCATGGTTGTCGAAGTCCTCGGGCGTCAGATATCCCCCGAGCCCCTGGACGTGGGTCGCGATGCGCCGGCCCAACTCGCCGCCGTAGAGCGCGTCGGGACCCTCCTGCGCGATGGTGCGCAAGGTGACTGCGAAGTCCGGGTTGGAAAACCATTCCCCGACACCGGGCGCGCGTTCTCCATCGACGAGGAACGTAGCGCTGGCTCCAGGATCTTGCTCCAGCAGATTCGCGAAGATCGCCCACTCCGCCGCCGCCCCGTCAGAGATGGGAAACCCCTCGTCGGCTAGTACGATGGCCGGGGCCAGCGCTTCCGCGAGGGAAATGGTGCCGTATCTCTCCAGCAGGGCGGCCCATCCAGACAGCGCGCCGGGTACCGTGATCGTCTTGGGGCCGTCTCCCGGGATGCGGCCGACACTCGACAGCGCCTCCTGAGTCATCAGCGATCCCGAGCGACCGCTCCCGTTGATACCGACGAGCCGTTCCTCCTTAGCGGACCAGAGGATAGCGAACATGTCGCCGCCCACCCCGGACATACAGGGCTCGACAACGCTCAGCACCACGGCGGCCGTCACCGCCGCATCGACCGCGTTCCCGCCTCGTTGAAGCACGGCTAGTCCAGCTTGACTCGCCAAGGGGTGACTCGTGGCAACAGCCCCATGAGGAGCATAGACGGCGCGGGCAGGGTACTCCTCAACCGCCGGTCCGAGGGCGGCACGAAAGCTGGTCCCAGCTACGATCGCGGCGGCAGCGACCACAATCAATATCAGTAAGATCCAGAGTAGAACTCGCTTCACTTTGCGCATCCCGTGATTGGTTCGCCGCGCCACGTCGGCACGATCGGGTAAGTTCGGGCGGTTACCCGCCCAAACTCCCCTAAGAACCGTACATGATAGTTTCCCATCCCTGGTCTGCTTAGAGCTTTGGCAGGGCAGGCATACGGCTCAAGCACTTCAAAGGTATCGACCTTTTGGGGACACCCAGCAACTCCATTACCAATTCCAGAGTTGCTTTTGCGATACACATCTGTAGTCTCTCCGCCTTCTTCCCGATTGGGAAGAGGTATCAGGTGCATGCAATGTCCTGTCGGCCATGCTCATTTGCTTCCTGATTTATGGTGAGATTCTTCAAACTTTCTCGCAATGAAGCACCAGACAGACGTCAGCACTCTTTCGAGTCGGGTGATGTTTCAAACCCGTATCCATCCCATTACAGAATGGCCTTCGCTTCTTCTGTCATCTCAAGCCCGCACTCCATCAGCGTGCCTTGTGGTTTCGCCTGCCCCGACTTCTCGGGGCGGAGATACGGGGTTTCCGTGTTCCGTGCATTCGACCTAATGGGCGGGTTAGGTTTGTTCTCTCCACCGGCTGGGCGTCATCCGTGTCGGGATAGTTAGGAGATCCCGAACTTGCCAGCTTATCATTTTGACTTGAGCTTATCAGTCTCTTTAGCTCGCCGCCGGTCACGATGGTTGCGAACATTCAATTAGTTTAACCATACCGCCCGACCCTAGTCCGAGAACCGGATGAGACTACCAGTTCGAGAGTTCTCCTTGCGGTTCACTCTCTGTCCCAACTTCGGGACATCGATACATTGTCGGAAGGGCTTCACACCACTGTGGACGCGCCACAGCAGCATGCCTTCTTAGGGTATCAGTAACGGACTACTGAGTGTTGTCAAAGAAGAAATGATTTCTCCGCAACACAATCGCCCGCGAGGAATGATTCGCGGTAATACATTATGCATGTATGAAAATGCACGACATCACGTCGCGCCCTAACACCGCGCGTGTGCAAGCCCAGCACATACTGCCTATTATACGACTTCGGTAAAAGTGTGCTATTCCTGGCATCCGCTCTACGGCCAGGAAGTCAAAATCTGCAAACGACAGTAATATAACGGGGAAACGCATTATCTCGTTTCACTGCCGGATAATTCCCGCGTGCTCATGCCGGCCTGGATGGCGGATGAAAATTACTGCCGCCACTTCACGCGTCAAGACTCGCCGGTGGTTTCACTCGACGCGTTGCGGGAGTTGGCGCAACAACTCAAAGCCGTTCGGCCTTAACCACTTATTATTTTATCTTCATCCCATGACCGTGACAGCGGTTTTCGCTGGCTGCGCCCGTAGGGTGTGGGCAGCCGAATCGAATTGAACAAAATTGAAATCACCTCTGTCCATCCTGAAAACCGCTATCATACCAACTTCATCAGCAATGGAGGCGTTCATGGGATTTTATCAACGCTCCCGGCAGCTCGCCACGCTCTTCGATCAGCAACAAGATGATCGAATATGGGCGACACTATCGCCAGACCATCAACAGCAAACACGCGCTCGGCTCAGCGCTTTGCTTGCCGAAATCATTCACCACACTTCATCACTATCTCACCAGGAGACCAATCATGCCCGCGGAAATCACGCCCCAACATCTCAGCAAAATCGCTTATGTTTACGTCCGTCAATCATCGCCACAGCAAGTCAAGCACAACCTGCAGAGCCAACAACTCCAATATGACCTTGTCGACTTGGCCAAAGCCAAAGGCTGGCCGCCGGAAAAAATTATCGTCGTCGATGAAGATCTCGGCAAATCCGCTGCCGGCGCGACGCACCGGCATGGCCTCGAAAAAATGCTCACGCATCTCTGCCTCGGCGAAGTCGGCGCCCTCTTCTGCGCCGAAGCCTCGCGTTTGGCGCGCAACGGCCGCGAATGGCAGCAGATCATTGACTTCTCTGCGGTCGTTGGGACGCTCATCATCGACTACGAAGGCGCTTACGATCCCCGCCTGCCTTCCGACCGTCTTTTGCTCGGCGTCAAAGGCACCGTCAGCCAATTCGAGCTCGATCTCTTTCGCAAACGCGCGCAAGATGCCCTGCGCAAAAAGGCACAAACCGGTGAATTGTGGTTTTCCATTCCTGCGGCCTTCTCCTTAACCGAAGACGACCGCTGCGAGATCAATCCCGATCTGCGCATTCAACAAGCCATCCGGCTCCTCTTCCAAAAGTTTCGTGCGCTCGGTAGCGTCAGACAGACTCACATCTGGTTTTGTCGCGAGCGCATCGAACTGCCCGTCCGTGATTCGCATCAACACAATCGCATCTGCTGGCGTTTGCCCAAACTCGGCACCATCCACCATATTCTCAGTAATCCCCTTTACGCCGGCGCCTATATTTATCCCCGCCACAAAACCATCACCTGCATCGTCGACGGCAAGCCCAAAAAATCCGTCGTCACCACGCCGCCCGAACAATATCAGGTTGTCATTCATAACTTGTTCCCAAGTTATATTACCTGGGAGGAATTTGAACGCAACCAAAAACGCATTGCCGACAATGCCGCCATGAAAGGCCACATGGCGCGCGGCGCCGTCCGAAACGGCGAAGCGTTGCTTTTGGGTTTGGTCTATTGCCAGCACTGCAGCCGCCGCATGCACGTGCGTTATCGTGCCAGCACGGTCTCGCCCACTTATACCTGCCGTTCAGCCATTATGGGCGCCGATGTCAAACCCTGTCCCGCATTTCAATCGCGACGGCTCGAGCCGTTGGTCATTACCGAAGTCCTTCGCGTGCTCCAGCCACACGCCCTCGAAGCCGCGCTACTGACTGAAGAAAAATTCCGCCAAGAAGCTGGGCAGCAACGCCAAGCCTTCTCTTCCGCTCTGGAGCAGGCGCGCTATGAAGCTGATCGTATCAAACGTCAGCTTGATGCCGTTGAGCCGGAAAAAGGGTTGGTCTTTCGCGAGCTCACCAGGCGTTGGGAAAAAGCGTTGCGAGATTGCAACGATCTCCAACAACGCGAGACACAGGCGCCAGCGCCGGAACCGATTGCCGAACAAGAACGCGCCATGCTTCTCAAGCTCGCGCAAGATTTGAACCAGGTGTGGAATCATCCCGCGACTTTGGTGCAGACCAAGAAACAGCTCCTACGCATTTTGATCGAACAAATTTGGGTGCAAAAGCGTGAAGATGCTTCTTGGTGCGCGGCCATCCATTGGCATGGCGGCGTACATACCGAACTCTTGGTTGAACGCATGCAACCACGCCGTTCCAGAATAAAAGACGACCCCAGCCGAGAACTTATTCACGTCATCAAGCAACTCGCCAGCTGCGCCAATGACGCACACATCGCACGCGTGCTTAATTTGCTCAAACGCAAAACCCATGAAGGTCACGCTTGGACCAAATCCGACGTCGCACAATTTCGCGCCACCCATCACCTCGCCGCTTTTTCACCCGAGGAGTACGAAAAGCGAGGCTGGTTCAATCTGAAAACCGCTGCCAAAGAACTGGGGATCAACATCATGTCGGTAAAAAAGCTGATCCGGCAAAAAATTATTCACGCCACGCAAGTGATGCCTTGCGCGCCATGGGTGATCACCAAAGCAGAACTCGACAAACCCGAGCTTCGTTCTATCGTCAAACGCATGCAACACCGCCAGAAATTTCTGTTATACAACAACCCCAACCAGTTAACTCTCGAATAATCAACACCACCAACAAGAGGAGCGTTATGAAACCACTTTCTGCGGCTGCGGGGCGAGACAAAGGTTGATCGAAGATGAGGCGTTGAAATTAGCGCAACATGAAAATCATGCATCTGCCCGCAGTCTGCTTGAGCGCCAAGTTAGCAGTCTGATCTTCTGTTTCCTTCTCATTTCCCTTCCTTTTTTTGCATGAGCTGCGCAATCGATAAAGCCGATTGCACCCTACAATTTATTCTTTATTCTGGTCCCAATACGCCCATGAGACGAGCGCTACAAATATTCCCACAACAACTGCAGCTACAGAGCCAATCGTTACTCCAAAAATGATAAGCCCGATGCCGAACAGTACCCCTATAATTGCTATAATTGTGACTATAAAGTGATCCAACGCCACTACGCAAAAGAGTATAAGGAATATTCCCAATACTATGCCTATTCCCTTAAGTAGCACTTCCATTCGTTACTCCATTCAGCCAAAGTGATCAGGATTCCACGATTTGAGGTGCTAACGCTTATCGTTCGGTGCTTCACGATAGTTTCTTATTTGCACAAACTTCTTTTGACTTCAAAATGCTAACAGAGTAATGAGCGACACGGGCATCCGGCCAAAGCGACACAAATCGCCGTCCACGTGTCGCCTAAACTACCAAGTGAATGAAAGATTTGGTTATGACAAATACAGTTCG
>JBOGUK010000033.1:0-2465 GCA_050695915.1 Anaerolineales bacterium | reverse complement strand
ATCCAACTCTATGAAAGCTGTCCAATTCACGTTTTCATATCCTCGCTATGGCCTCGGCTTGGCTCTGGGGCATTGGGTTCCTTCTATTCTGTGGAGCGGCGCCTCTTGTACGGTCCTGCGCGAGGTGCCCGAGCCCAGTTTACCGGGAGCGGACTGGGTGAAGGTGAAGACGCGCCTAGGTGGCGTCTGCGGTACTGACCTGGGGACCATCTACCTGAAGACCAGCCCTTATTTTTCACCCTATAGCGCTTTTCCTTTCACATTTGGCCATGAACAGATCGGAACAATCGCGGAAGCAGGTTCGGATATAAAAGGTTTTAAGGTCGGGCAACGCGTTGTAGTCGAACCCACACTATGGTGCGCGCCGCGCGGCTTTGCGAAAGGCGATTGGTGCGAGTACTGCCGGCGCGGGGAGATCAATCGCTGCCTTCATCGCCGTGATGGCAAGCTGGCACCGGGGCTTTTCATCGGATCCTGCCCGGACACAAGCGGTTCCTGGAGCGCGTCGTTTTTAGCGCACCAATCGCAGCTGTATGCCATCCCCGATTCCATGAGCGATGAAAATGCGCTCATGATCGAACCTTTTGCTTGCGGCCTGCACGCCGTTCTGATTGACCCGCCAAGTGATGACGAAACGATCCTCATACTTGGCGCAGGCACTATAGGGCTCATTACCCTGGCCGCCCTGCGCGCGCTAGATTGCAAAGCCCGTATCCTCGTCTCAGCGCGCTACGCGCATCAAGCTGAGGTCGCTCAGCGACTGGGCGCCAGCGAGGTGCTGCGCGGCGGCGACCTGTATCAGCAGGTCGCCCAGCACACAGGCGCCAGGCTGCTCAAACCTGTTCTGGGCAAATGGGTCGTCGAAGGCGGGGTGGATCGCGTGTATGAGTGCACAGGATCCGACAATTCCTTGGATGATGCCAACCGCTTCGCACGGCGCGGTGGAAAAGTAATTCTCGTTGGTGTGCCCGGCCTTGCGAAAGGCGTGGATTGGACCGCCATTTTCAATCAGGAATTGCACATCCTGGCTGCAACAGAATATAGTCATTCGGAAAAATTCAAAGGTAAAACTTGGAAGACTTATGATTTGGCCATCGAGTTGCTTTCAACTGGCAAAGTCGACCTTGGCTGGATGGTGAGCCGCAAATACGCGCTCACTGATTACAAACGCGCGCTCAGCGAGCTCACGCAAAAAGGCTCAAAGGGGATCATCAAAGCCGCCTTCCAGTTTGCTCCGTAAGCATTTCTGCAGGCACAAAAGATTTTTTTATACACGTGACATCCGGTTAACTCAGCCAAGAATAGCGCTGAGATAGAATCCGCTACTCATGCCATCCAACCAGTTCACACCAACCACAAGCCGCACGCTGCGTAAGCGCGTTGGATTGGCGATTAGCATCATCGGGATGATTATTTTTATCTTGGGAGCTGCGCCCAACTGGTTCGGATTGGATCGCAGCCCAGTGGTTGGTTTTGTTCAGATCGGTGTGTTTATTTTCGGATTGGGTTTAGTTTCGGTGGGCGGCTACTTTACATTGGATGCTCTTTGGCGGGATCAGCAAAAAGGCATCGCTGCCGAGATCGGCGCACGGTTGGTGGGCACCGGTTATGTGATCGCCATGGCCTCGGGCATGGCAGATGTCTTCGGATTGGGAACCAGGCCTCTGCCCTCCGTACCGTTTTTCGGCTACTGGCAGGGGCGCGGCGTGCTCATCGGGGAAATCTTCATTGTCCTCGGGCTGCTTATGATGCTGCCGTTTTGGGTTTGGCCGAAAAGAAAAAAATCCCGCAACTGAGTTGCGGGATTTCATTTTTCTATCCTCGTTCACGCTGGCGAAGCAGGCCCATCACAGCCAGCATTTCTTCATTGGATGAGTATTTGAATTCAGGGAGGTTGAATTCAGAGGCCAGCGCCATCTCCGCCGCCTGCAGTTTCTTTAGATCCGATTCGCGCACCACCGGCTCGGAAAGCATCAACACTTTTGCGTTCAATGCATCTAGTGCATCGTCATCTTTCGGCGATGCTACTTGCAGATATTGCAGCACAGCTTGCGCAGCCTGCGTTCCGTCTTTGCGTGCTGCTCCCACTAGTCCGCTGCTGGCTTCGCGCGCCCAGCCTGCAAGAAAGACCCCCTCGACTGCCTGACTGGTTTCAGGATCGTAGGCTTCGTACGAGAGACCACCACTGGGAAAGCGCGGCTCGGGATGCTTGGCGTAGTCGCCCCATTTATCCAATGGAAGCCCCAGTGTTTCGTCGACGCGGTCGCCGATGCAAAACACCACTGTGTCGGCAGGGATTTCTCGCGTTGTTCCCAGCCCTACGTCGCGTGTTTTTCCATCGGGACGAGTTTCCAGCGTTGTATCTTCAACCTCGAGAGCGCGCACGCGTCCGTCGTTATCGCCGAGGATGCGTTTGGGGGAAACCAGGAAACTAAATTCGAAGCGCGTTTCGGAAACAGATTCCT
>JBOGUK010000032.1:0-17048 GCA_050695915.1 Anaerolineales bacterium | reverse complement strand
GTCCTGGTTCCGCGCCTGGGCGATAGTCTGGTGGAAAAGGGGTTGTTAACCAGAGCGGACCTTAAGAAAGGGCTCGCCCATCAAGCTGAACGAGCGGCCGCGGGCGAAACAATTCTGCTGGGGCAGGCGCTGATCGAACTTGGGCTTATCGACCGGAAGACGCTCGATCGTGCGGTTACGGAACAGATCGCTCAGCTGCAGGAAGCCCTGCGTCAAAGCAATCTCTTCCTGGAGCAGCGCGTGGAACAGCGCACCGCGGAACTTCAGGAAGCCCTCGACAAACTCACCGAACTCAACCGCCTGAAGAACGATTTCATCTCAAACGTTTCCCACGAACTGCGAACGCCGCTGTCGCACATGGTGGGTTACATTGACTTGCTCTCGGCCGAAGCCCTGGGCGGGCTTAGCGATGAGCAAAAAAGCGCCATCGCCGTGCTCCAAAAATCCTATCGCCGGCTCAGCAGCCTGATCGATAACTTGCTTTTTCTCTCCTTCGATTCCGACGAGAGCTTGCACCTCGAACCTAGCGCGATGCACATTCAGGAGTTGGTACACATCGTATGTGAGCAGCAGCAGAGCAGGGCGCAATCAGAAGAGGTTATCTTGAGCGAAGCGGTCCCTCCTGACCTGCCAGCCGTGATGGCTGACAGCAACAAACTCGAGTGGGCGTTGAACCAACTGGCTGAGAACGCCATCAAATTCAATCAAAAAGGCGGCCGCGTGAACGTCTCAGCAGTTCTCCAGGGAAAGCGGTTGCTCATTACCGTCGCGGATACCGGTGTCGGCATCCCGGAGGGCAAAATCGGAGAGGTGTTTGATCCCTTTCACCAGTTAGATAGTTCTTCCACCAGAAGGGTCGGTGGAGCAGGGATTGGTCTCACCTTGACCAAAAGAATTATTGAAGCCCATGGTTCAAAACTGGAAATCGAGTCGCATGTCGGCAAGGGGACGCGTGTGAGTTTCAGTTTGCCTGTGGTGCAAAAGCCAGCATGAACACGAAAACCCGCAACACGGCAAGCCTGCAGCCTAAAGAGTTAGCTGCGGTGTACTCGATCAGCCGCATAGTGGCCGAGAATCTCAAACTGGAGCAGGCGCTGGCGGAAATCGTGCGGCTGGCGCGTCCGGTCTTTATTTTCGACAACGCCGTCCTTTATCTTTTCAACCAGGAAAGCGGCCAGCTGGAACCGGCGTTTGCCCGCGCCATCGGGCGCGGGCGTTCCTCGGAGGCTGATCTCGCCTGGGGAGAAGTCGCAGCGCAAGAGGCATTTTCAAGCGCCAAAAATTTCCTTCACCAGCCAACCCTCGACCCCGAGAGGGACCGACTGGAGCAGAGCTTCTACCTGGGGATCCCACTGCTCGTCGGCGGCATCAGCATCGGCGCGCTGGTGCTTATCCGTTTCGGTGGACCCGAATTCAACCCGGATCAGATCAACTTGGCGGAGTTTATTGCGGCTCACGTTACCCAGGTGATCGAGCATAAGCGGCTCGTCGAACGCATCGCCAAGCTCGAGGCCGATCGTCGCCTGGCAAAACTTCAATCCGATTTCATTGCCACCGTTTCTCACGAACTGAAGACTCCGCTTGGCTTTATCAAGGGCTATGCAACCACCCTCATGCGCAACGACACAACATGGGACGAAGCCGCACGCCGCGAGTTTTTGAGCGTAATCAATGAGGAGGCCGATCACCTGACCGAACTGGTGAACAATCTGCTCGATTCTTCTCGCCTGCAAGCAGGCATCCTGGAAATCGAGCGAAAGGAAACCGACATTTCATCATTGATCGATGAAAACGTGGAACGCATGCGCACGCGATATCCAGATTTTAAGATCGACTGGTCGCCAGAGGCGAGCGATCACATCATTCAAGTGGACCCGCGTCGCATAAGTCAGGTAATGGTTAACCTGATCAGCAACGCCGCCAAGTATGCACCGGGAAGCACATTGAAGATCTCCACCAAGGATTTGGGCGGCGATGTTCAGATTCGCTTCCGGGATAACGGCCCGGGGATTACAAAGGAAGATTTGCCGAATGTCTTCAAACGCTTTTATCGAGCCGCCGAATCAAGGAAGAAGGTCAGGGGAAGCGGCTTAGGTTTGTATATCTGCCGCCAGATTGTTCGCGCCCACAGCGGCGAGATCGTAGTGAACTCAAAAAAGGGGCAGGGTACCGAGTTTGTCATTACCCTGCCCAAACAATCCATCGTGGAGCCGATACCGGCAGGGAGAGCAAATGGCTGATCGCATACTCATTGTCGATGATGAACCTCGTTTCGTTCGCCTGGTGGAAGCCAATTTGAAAACGGAAGGTTTTGAGATTTTAAAGGCCTCCGGCGGGCAGGAGGCCATCGACCTTACAGCCAAGGAAAACCCCGATCTCGTGCTGTTGGATGTAATGATGCCTGAGGTGGATGGATTTGAAGCCTGCGAGCGGATTCGCGAGTTCTCCTCGGTACCCATCATCATGCTCACGGCAAAGGGTGATGAAGAGCATCGCGTGCGCGGTTTGAATCTTGGGGCCGACGATTACATCGTGAAACCCTTCTCCGCGAACGAGTTGCTCGCCCGTGTGCGCGCGGTGATGCGCCGCGCCAAACGCGAGGCTCCGCAAGCGACCGAAGCCGTATTTACTCGCGGGGATTTGCGCATCGACTACGCCCGCGCCGAGGTCAGCCTGGACGGTGAACCCGTCTCGATTTCCGCCACCGAATACCGCCTACTGCTGCAGTTTGCCCGTAATGCCGGGAAGACACTCACGGCCGAAGAACTCCTGAGTGATGTGTGGGGCCCGGATTATCAAACCGAAAAGGAAATCCTCTGGGTGAGCATCTCGCGCTTGCGGCAAAAACTGGAGAAGGATCCGAAGAAACCAACGCTGATCGTCACACATGCCGGTGAAGGTTATATGATGCCTTAAGGCGCAAGGCATCACGTTTTTCAACCCTTCTGGGCCTGATTGGCCGCGCATTTTCCTTGCGCCTCTCTCGTCCGCCCTCCCTGTGAAACCGCCTTATAATCTTCAATCAACTTGAGATGACAGATAAACAAGCGATCAAATTGCGCGCCAAGATCATTGGTTTGCTTTTACGCGACGCAAGACTGGCGGCCGGCAAATCGATGAAAGAGCTCGGGGAGGTCATCGGCGTTTCAAGCGGAACCATTTCGGCGATCGAAGGCGGCATGAATTCACCATCCCTTCCGGAACTTGAGCTGCTAGCCTTTTTCCTTGGAACGCCCATAACGAACTTCTGGACAGCCGAGATCGTCTCCCAGAACGCGCATCCCACCCAATCCCTTGAAAGGGAAAGTTTCCTGGGGCTTAGGCATCGCAGCATCGGCGCCATGCTGCGCCAGGCGCGGAACGAAAGGAATATGAGTCAGAAGGAGTTGGGACAGCGCACGGGGATATCCTCCAGCCGCATTCGCCGTTATGAAAACGGTGAGACGCCCGTGCCCCTGCCCGAGCTTGAGCTCCTGGCAGAAACGCTTGGACATGCCATTGAAGATTTCGCCGATACAAGCGGCCCCGTAGGGGAATGGATCACCACAAAACGCGCTCAAAAGGGGTTCGACCGGCTTCCTAGGCAGATCAAGGAGTTCGTATCTAACCCCGCCAACCTACCCTACCTGGAATTGGCTCAAAAGCTAAGCGCAATGCCCATCGAAAAACTGCGCGCCCTTTCTGAGGGGCTGGCCGGACTGGTGAATCTGGAAGATTAATCTCAAAAAAACCATCGAATTTGTAAGTGATTTGTAAGACATCAATACTTATACTCTTACTGCCTACTCAGGGTTAAAAGGGCAGTTAATCCCGCGAGGGGCAATCTACGGCTTCGCACAATCTAAGGCAAGCGGAGTAAATAAAGTGGAAGAGTCCAGTAATAGGAAGAAGCGGACAAGGGAGTTAGACCCACGTATCGAGGCGGGCTCAAGCCGGGCGCCAATAAGCGTCTTATTGATTGAGGATAATCCTGGCGACGCGCGGCTGATTCAGGAGATGCTCAAGAGCGTAGAAAACGTGAATCTGCGTCTTGAGCACGCCGCCACCCTTAAAGAGGGCTTGAAATATGTGTGTGATCCGGAAAAACCTCTGGACGCCGTACTCCTGGACCTGGGCTTGCCTGACAGCCAGGGTTTTGAAACCTTTGAAAAATTCCAGCAAGAATCGGAATCCTTTACTACGATCATCTTGAGCGGCCTTAATGACGTAGACCTGGCGCTGCATGCCGTGCGCCAGGGCGCGCAGGATTACCTGGTTAAGGGCCAAATATCCGGCGACCTGCTGCTTCGCTCGATCCGTCACGCTATCCAGCGCGACGAATCCGAGCGCCTGCTGCGCGAAAGCCAGGAACGCTATCAAAATCTGATTGACATGATGCCGGACGCGATCATTGTGCACAGCAAAGGGGAGATTGTCTTTGCCAATCCAGCGGCTTTGCATCTCGTTCGCGCCAGCATTCCGGGGGATGTCCTGGGCAAAAATGCTTTGGATTTCGTTCACACGGATTACAAGGAGATCGTCTCCGACAGGATTAGGGCCGCACAAGTACATGGCAAGTCGATCGCTGCAATGGAAGAAAAGTTCATCCGGCTGGATGGAACCATCGTGGATGTCGAAGTGGCCGGCACTCCGATCACATACGAAAATAAGCCGGCCACTCAGCTCATCATCCGAGATATCACCGACCGCAAACAGCGCGAACGCGAAATGGAGGCTGTGGCTGAGATCAGCCGCAACCTGCGCTCAGTGATGGATAGCGAGAAAACTCTGGAAGTGATCCTCGATCAGGCCCTGGCGACATTTGAAACCAACGAAGGCACGATCACCAGAGAGGACGCAGAATCAGGCGACCATATCGTCGTGTTTGGGCGCGGGCAGCGCGCGGCCACCGTGGGAATACGCATCCCGAAGGGGGCAGGAGTCACCAGCGATGTGATGAAGTCTGGCGAGCCATACCTGAACAATCAGTTCCGCACCAGCCCGGATCCACGAACGGTCAAACTCGGAGATGTCGAAGCCACAGAAGCCGTAATGATCGTTCCGATCAGAGCCGAAAAACAAATCATTGGAACGATGGCGATCGGCCGGGAAACGCCGTTCGAAGAACGAGACCTGAAAGTGCTAAGTGCGATTTGCGGTATCGGCGGAGCAGCCATCCATCGCGCAACCTTATTTGAACAAACCGAGAGGCGCCTGCGCCATTTGCGCAGTTTGCGCGAAATCGACACAGCCATCACTTCCAGCCTGGACCTGGACTTAACTCTGGATGTGATCATCGCGCAGACTGTCAGTGAATTGCGCGTCGACGCTGGCTGCGTCTTATTGCTCGATGAACAACAGGTTCTCAAATACGCAGCCGGTCGCGGATTCCGCAGCGCCGACGTCAAGAAGGCCAGCTTGAAATTCGGCGAGGGTTTGGCCGGCATAGCGGTTAAACAGAGGACGATTGTTGAAGCCCCGGTGATCTCCGACAAATTGCCGCAATACACGCAAAATGCATTATTTCAACCCGAAGGCTTCACGAGCTACTACGGCGCCCCGCTCATCGTCAAAGGCAAGGTCATTGGCGTGCTGGAAACATTTCATCGTTCGCCAGTGAAACGCGATAAGGAATGGGTGGAATTTCTGCAAACTCTCGCCGGACAGGCCGCCATCGCCATCGATAATGCCTCCCTCTTCCAGGATCTGCAGCGCTCAAACCAGGAACTGCGCCAGGCATACGACCGCACGATCGAAGGCTGGGCCCACGCTCTGTCACTGCGCGACATGGAAACCGTGGAGCACAGCCGCCGGGTGACTGAAATGACCCTCAAGCTGGCGCGCATACTCGGAGTTTCAGACGAGCGCCTGGTGCACGTCCGTCGGGGCGCGCTCCTCCACGATATCGGCAAAATGAGCATTCCCGATCACGTACTTGGGAAAACTGGCCCCCTTAATGAGGAAGAGTGGACGATCATGCGCCAACATCCAGACTATGCAAGGCAGATGCTCTCGCCTATTGAATTTTTGCATCCCGCCATGCCGATCCCCACGGGTCACCATGAAAAGTGGGACGGGTCAGGTTACCCGCATGGCCTGAAAGGGAATGAAATCCCGCTCGAGGCGAGGATCTTCGCCGTGGTGGACGTGTGGGACGCATTGATGTCCGATCGGCCGTATCGCTCAGCTTGGCCCGAAGATAAAGTGCGCGATTACATCCGCCAGCAATCCGGAAAGCACTTCGATCCTCAAGTAGTGAACGCGTTCTTCCAGGACGTGGTTTAACCGAGCTCCAAAAGTGGCAAGACCATCGACAGGTATAATGCCGCTAATGGCGGCACCAGCTGTCTTGGAAATTCGCCCCGCAGTCGCAGAAGATCGCAGCAAGCTGGCAAACCTGTTGCATTTTGAAACCTACGTCCACAGGCATCTCGATTGGCGCAGGCCCCTCGAGTGGCTGGGCGATGACCCGTTCTTAATCGTTGAAACCGGCGATCGCATTACAGGAGCACTCGCCTGCCCTCCTGATCCGCCCGAAGTCTCCTGGATTCGTTTGTTTGCTGCAAATTCACGCGGTGACGTAAACGAGGTTTGGTCCAAACTGTGGAAAGCCGCCCTGGATCGGCTTTCGGACCTGGGCGTCCGCTACATCCCGGCAATCCCTTTGCAGGAATGGTTTCGCAAGCTGTTGGAGAACAGCGGTTTTAAGAAACGCGACAAAGTCGTGGTACTGGATTGGGCGCCGGCCGGAAGGACGCAAGAAGAAGGAACCTTCGCTGCAAATATCCGTCCAATGAGTGAAAGTGATCTGGAGGCGGTGCACAAGGTGGACAATTTAGCTTTTTCTTCCCTTTGGCAGCATTCACATGAGGCAGTCGAACTGGCCTTTGAACAATCGGCTGTAGCAACTCTTATCGAAGAGAACGGACAAGTTGCCTCATATCAGATCAGTACACAAAGTCCGCAAGGGTTGCATCTCGCTCGCCTGGCCACGCATCCCAAGTTTCAAGGTCGAGGATTGGCCAAGGCGTTGGTGAGAGATCTCATGAGCGTCCTAAAAAAGCGGGGAGAGAATCGGCTTACCGTAAACACCCAGGCGAGTAATCGGCCCTCTCTGGCCCTTTACGAAAAAATGAAGTTCAAACCAACAACAGAAGAATTCCCCGTTTACGTTTACGATTTGAAACTGTGAGGGCAAACGGATACCCCAAATCTTCAGGGTAAGGTGGTCGTCGTCGCCGGAGCGGCCGGCGGGCTGGGCGCTGTGGCGACGGCGGCCTTCGCCGAAAATGGCGCCAATATGGCGCTGCTGGGGCGCAGCCTGGATAAGCTGGACGCTTTAGCCGCTGAGTTAGCCCTAGCCGATCGCGTGCTCACTCAAGCAGGCAACCTATCCGATCCTGATCAAGCCATAACCATTGCTGGTGAAGTCCTCAAAAAATTCGGCCGCATCGATATTCTCCTGAATTTTGTTGGCGGTTGGATCGGCGGAAAATCGGTCATCGATACCAAAAAGGATGACTTGGATGCCATGCTGGATCAGCATCTCATGTCGACCTATGCACTCGTCAAGGCCTTTGTCCCGGAGATGTTGAAGAACAAGTGGGGGCGCATTCTTGCCGTGTCCTCACCCAATGCCAGTCGCCCTCCCGGCAATAGCTCTCCGTATGCGGTTGGAAAATCAGCAATGGAAGCCCTGATTCTTTCGCTGGCCCAGGAGATCAAGGGAAGCGGTGTGACAGCTAACCTGGTGCTCGTGAAGACGATTGACGTGGCTCACCAAAGGCAGATCAATCCAAGCCAGGAAAACAAGGGGTGGACCACTCCCGAAGAGATTTCTGCTACACTTTTGCACTTGTGCAGCGAAGAAGCTGCTGTCATTAACGGGGCTCGCATTCCGCTGTTCGGCGAGCCTTTGTAATCGAAGGAAAAGAACGTATGGATCAGAGCAAACGCGAAGCGCGCCTGCAGCGCCGCAGATCGGAACAACGCCGCGGGCAACTAAAATGGCTCATCTACATTGTCATCGCCGCGGTGATTGTCACGGGTCTCTTGATTTGGGGAAATCAGGTGCGCCCGCCCATCGAAGCGCGCACCTACAACAATCCAGATGGACTAAGCCTCGGCGACCCGGAAGCCCCGGTTCTATTCATTGAGATAGCCGATTTCCAATGCCCGGTTTGCCGGAATCATTACCTCAATATCGAGCACCTGATCATCACCGAATACGTCGATACCGGGTTGGTGAGATACACCTACCAGCCAGTCGGCTTCCTGGACCGAGGGAACAGCACCGAATCGACCCAGGCCGCCGAAGCGGCTTACTGCGCCGCGGACCAAAACAAATTCTGGGAATACCACGACGTTCTGTTCACAAATCAGGCTGGCGAAAACGTTGGATCTTTTCTGGACGATCGCTTGATCGCATTCACCGAATCGATCGATCTCGATATGGACGCCTTTGAAGCCTGCCTGTTGAATGATGAAAAAGCCCAAACCCTGGAGGATGCGGAAGCTGCGGCTTTCGGCATGGGAATCCAAAGCATACCGTCCTTCATAATTAATGGGCAAGTGTACGTCGGGCTGCGGCCCTTCGAAGAGTTGTCTCAAATCATTGAGGACGCTCTTGCAGCCGCGCAATGACACGACAAAAAAACCCGTGGTTTCCACGGGGTTATTCGTTAATTTACCGAATCAACGGCGCATCGGCCCAAGTGAACCCATTAAGAAATCGCCTGCCGGGACAAATACCAAGATCATCCCATCCATCGGCGATAGCACGGCACGCGCAGCGCCAGGCAGGTCCACTGTTTCGTAAAGCAGGCTGGCCGCCCGCAGTCAAGAAGGGGATTGAAAGCAAAACAAAACCTGTAAAGGCCCCGCGTCCAGAATGCATGTAAGCCGCGTAATTTTCTCTACCCACACCAAGACACTACTGCATAGAGTCAGGCGCCTTCTTAGCGTTTCTTAATACCTTCTTAAGCCATCGTCGTACGCGGCTGGCAACTCGGTTTTTGCGTTTTTACGCGAAAACACACCGGAATGACCTTCACTAAGGTATCGCAATGGAGAGGCCCCATTGCGCCAGAATGGCCACAATCAGCGGGGCGATGACCAGTGCGGGAAGGAAATTTGCCACCCGGATCGGCTTGATCTCCAGTAAACTGCTGACTGCAATCCCCAGCAAGAGCACCCCACCGGTTGCGCTGAGTTCGGCGATCATCGGCTCCGTAAAGATCGCCTGGGCCTGGCTTGCCAGCAGGCTAATACCGCCCTGGTAAACGAGGATGACCAGCGTAGAAAACAAGACGCCGACGCCCAGCGTGGAAGCAAAAACCATCGCGGCAAACCCATCCAGGGTGGATTTAATGGCCAACAATTCGTAGTCCCCAGTTAAGCCATCCTGAATAGACCCCAGGATGGTTAAAGGCCCCACACAAAAGACCAGCGAGGCGGTCAAAAAGCCGCGCACAAAACGCGTGCTGCCGCCTTCGCCCGCGGCGAAGCGCATTTGCAACCACTCGCCCAGCCGGGTGAGCGCGGCTTCGATCTGCCACCATTCGCCGAGCACACCACCGATCAGCAGGGCAAGCAGAACGATGGTTACGTTAATGGAATCGAGGATAAGAGAGACGCCAATGGCGGCGGTAAACAAACCCAATCCTGCCACCACAGTTTGGCGGATTCGTTCGGGCAGGCGGGCGCCAAATAGCAGCCCCAGCATACCACCCACCAGCACGGTGGCGATGTTAAGCAATGTCCCCATCATGTCAGCCTAACTCGGTACTCGATCTCTGTTGCGCATCCAGTTCGTGAGCCCCCCTTCCAGAATGAGCGTTCGCTCTCTTTCACTGAGATCGTGGACAGCAGCAAACCTTAAGTCCTTATCGGAAACCTGAACCTCGAATTCCTTGTCCTCAGCCATCAACCCTCCCCGCAAGTTTTCGATCACGACGATATCGCCCTGTTCGACGAGATTATATATTGAGGGCGCTTTGAAGGTTAGCGGAAGGACTCCGTAGTTGATCAAGTTTTGTCGATGAATGCGTGCAAAAGTCTTTGCCAAAACGACGTTCAATCCCAGATAGCGCGGCGCCAAAGCGGCGTGTTCGCGGCTCGATCCCTGACCATAGTTTTCGCCGCCTACGACGGCGTGCCCGCTTTTCTTGCGTTGATCCTCGGCGCGGCTAGCGTAGGTTGGATCAACGGTCTCGAACGTGAACTCGCTGATCAGCGGAATGTTGCTGCGGAACGGCAGCACTTTTACCGTCCCGGCAAGAATCTCATCGGTGGAAATGTCATCGTCAACCTTCAGCAAAACAGGGATTTCCAATCGGTCCGGCAGAGGATTAAATTCCGGAAGAGATTGAATGTTCGGTCCTTTCACCAAAGAAACTTTCAGCGCGTCCTCTTCGGGGAGCGGCGCCTTCAGCATCTCTCGGTTGATAATCCTGGCTCTCGGGCTCTCAATTCGCGGGGTATCCACTCCTAAAGTGCGCGGGTCGGTGATCACTCCCGTCAGCGCAGATGCGGCGGCCGTCTCCGGGCTGCATAGGAAGACGCTGTCTTCCTTTTCACCGGAACGTCCGGGGAAGTTGCGCGGCACGGTGCGCAGGCTGTTTCGTCCGCTGGCAGGCGCCTGACCCATGCCGATGCAGCCATTGCATCCGGCCTGATGCAGGCGAGCGCCTGCATGGATCAGCGCCATCAGGTGTCCATCGCGAATGAGTTCCTCCAGCAATTCTCGTGAAGTGGGGTTGATGTCCAGTGATACTCCATCGGCGACTTTGCGCCCCTCAACCATTTTTGCGGCAATTGCAAAATCCCGATAGCCTGGGTTCGCAGATGAGCCGATGTATGCCTGATATATCTTTTCTCCTGCAATATCTTTAACTTTTTTCACTTTCCCGGGGCTGCTCGGCAGTGCAATCAGCGGATCCAACGAGGACAGGTCGATCTCTTCGCTCAAATCGTATTCGGCATCCGAGTCGGCTTTTAGTTCGACCCATTCTTCCTCTCGTCCGTAACCCTTCATAAATTCGCGCACTTCATCATCGGAGGGGAAAACCGTTGACGTTGCGCCAAGCTCGGTGCCCATGTTGGCGATCACGTGCCGATCCATTGCGCTCAACTCATTAAGTCCGGGGCCGTAATACTCGATCACCGCGCCGACGGCGCCATCCACATCGTGGCGGCGCAGCATTTCGAGGATCACGTCCTTTGCACTTACCCAATCCGGCAACTTCCCCTTCAGTTTGACTCCCCAAACCTTCGGCATTTTCAAATGAAAAGGCTCGCCAGCGATGGCCATGGCCACATCGAGGCCGCCGGCGCCGATGGCCAGCATGCCCAGCCCGCCTGCCGCCGGCGTGTGGCTGTCCGAGCCGAGGAACGTCTTCCCCGGAATACCGAAGTGCTGCATGTGCACAGGATGACTTACGCCGTTCCCCGGGCGGCTGAACCACAAGCCGAAGCGCTCGGCAGCGCTTTCCAGGAACAAGTGATCATCCGGATTCTTGTGATCCGCCTGGATGAGATTATGGTCGACGTACTGAACACTTACCTCGGTGCGCGCTCGGCGCAGATTCATCGCTTCGAGTTCGAGCATCACCAGCGTGCCTGTGGCGTCTTGCGTCAGCGTCTGGTCGATATGGATAGCGATTTCTTCGCCAACCTTCATGGCGCCCTCGCGAAGATGGCTTTGGATCAGCTTTTGCGTAAGGTTCAATCCCATGTCACACCTGGCGCTCATTATACAAAACGAGAGAATTCAATCTTATAATGCGGGGCGAATGGCCAAAGAGGCAGAAAAGAAGAAACCACTTAGCCCAGCCTGGTGGATCGCCTACGGAGTTGTATGCGGATTGGGCGCGTCGGGATTGGTGTTGCTGCTTTCTTCCAGGCCGCGTGGAAAACCGATTGAGTTGGTGCCCGCCGCAACGATTGTCTTTAGAGAAGTCATCAGCGATCCGCTGCCTTCCCCAACTCCAACCTCAGAGCCAACCCCAACCGTCGCTTTCCCCATCAACATCAATACCGCCACAATTGAAGAACTCCAGAATTTGCCCAATGTCGGGCCGGTGCTCGCGAGCGCTATCGTGAACTACCGCGACTCCCACGGTCCTTTCACCGAAGTTGAACAACTCATGAATGTTTCGGGTGTCGGGCAGCGCACTTTCGATGGACTGCAGCCGTTGATTACTTTGGGTGAGATCGGCAATGCCACGCCAACCCCTTCTTGAGCGTTACCGTGCGCTGCTTAACCTTCCTAAGCACACGCAGATAGTTTCGCTGTTTGAGGGCGGTACACCGCATATTCCGATGCCGCGTCTTGCCGATGAGTTAGGCGGAGGCTTTGAGCTTTACATAAAGTTCGAGGGGCTCAACCCAACAGGCTCGTTCAAAGACCGCGGCATGACTGCCGCGGTAGGCGAGGCACTTGGGCGCGGGATGGAAACCCTGATCTGCGCGTCGACCGGCAATACCGCCGCGAGCGCGGCTGCATATGCGGCTCGTGCTGGAATGAAGGCCATAGTGCTCATCCCGCAAGGCAAAGTTGCCGCGGGCAAGCTGGCAGGGGCTGTTGCTTACGGCGCGCAAGTAATTCAGGTCGAAGGCTCTTTCGACAAGGCGCTCGAAATGGTGGTCGAACTAAGCGAGCGGCAACCCATCGCACTGGTTAATTCCCTAAACCCGCATCGCCTCGAGGGACAGAAAACAGCCGCATTCGAGATCATCGAAGAACTCGGCCGCGCGCCAGATTGGCTTTGCCTGCCCGTGGGTAACGCAGGCAACATCACGGCGTATTGGATGGGATTCAAGCAATATCATCAACTTCACGACACCGGCCTGCCGCATCTGTTTGGCGTTCAAGCCGCTGGCGCGGCGCCTCTGGTTGACGGACATCCAATCGAGAACCCAGAAACCGTCGCTACCGCAATCCGCATCGGCAAACCCGCCCGCGGCGAACAGGCGCTCACCGCAGCAGAGGAGTCTGCCGGGCGCATCATTGCCGCCAGGGATGACGAAATCCTGGCGATGCAGCGCCGCCTTGCGGCTCACGGCGTTTGGGTGGAGCCGGCATCTGCGGCGGGATTGGCTGGATTGGCAAAAGAGATCAAGAATGGGAGCGTTGATCTTCGAGGGAGAACCGTGATTGCAGTGTGCACGGGACACGGGCTGAAGGACCCCGATATCATCTCTACCAACATGCCGACTCCACAAAAAATCACGGCGGACATCGGCGCTCTTGAAAAAGTAATTGGCTCCACATAATTGGCCTCGCCCAATGTCGTTAGCGAAGATAGTAAGGAGAATGGAATGCCAGCAAGCGCTCTCGCCAAGAAGCTGAAGCTCGACGTGGCCAAGCACGCGGCAATCATCAACGCGCCTGAAGATTACATTGATTCTCTAAAGCCTCTGTCGAAAGAATTGAAGCTGTCCACCAACTTGAAGGGAAAATACGACTGGATCCAACTCCTCGTCAAAACCGAGGCCGAATTGAAGGCGCTGTTCCCCAAGGTGCTCAAGGCCATGGGGCCAGAGTGCCGCATCTGGATCAGTTTCCCCAAGGGCAGCTCCGGGATCCAAACCAATCTCAGCCGGGACAAGGGCTGGGGCAGCCTGAAGGGCATCGACCTAAAGTTTATTACGCTGGTCTCGGTCAACGACACCTGGTCCGCCTTTAACCTGCAAACATACAAACCCGGCGAAGAAAAACAGAAACTGCCCTGGAAGTGAGCTTTGTCTGAGCAAGCTATTGTTCGCGTCCCAGCGAGCAGCGCCAATCTTGGCCCTGCCTTCGATTGCCTGGCGCTGGCGCTCGACCTTTGGAATGAAACGAAGTTTGAAATTGCCGACTCTCCACTAGAGATAAATATCTCCGGAGAAGGAGAGGATTCCCTTCCCGTCGACGAAATCAACTTGATTTACCGGGCCTTCCAGCGCGTTTACACAGAAACAGGGAAACCTTTACCTGGCCTAAAGATCACCTGCAGACAGGAAGTTCCACTAGGTTCCGGGCTCGGTTCCAGCGCCGCCGCCGTCCTGGCTGGGCTGTTGGGCGCCAACGCACTCGGCGACGGCGAATTGAGCGACAATGACATCTTGCGGCTGGGTGTGGAATTCGAAGGCCATGCCGATAACCTGGCCGCCTCGATGCACGGCGGCCTCGTTCTGGTTACCAGGGAACCAGCTGGATACCGCGCGCAAAAACTTGAATCCGCTGAGTTGAACGCTGTGATCATTCTGCCAGAAGTGCGGCTAAGTACTCAGGAAGCGCGCAACGCGCTACCGAAACAGGTCTCCCGCGAAGATGCAGTGTTTAACGTTAGTCATAGCCTACAGGTCCTCGATGCTCTGCGCATCAGCGATATCGATGCGCTTAGCCTTGCCATGCAGGATAGGCTGCATCAGCCATACCGTCTCCCCTTGATTCCCGGCGCCGCGGAGGCCTTGCAGGCCGCTCAAGACGCCGGCGCAGCCGCGGCGCTTTCCGGCGCCGGACCGGGTCTGATGGCCTTCGTCGAGACCGGACGCGAAAAAGCTATCACTGAAGCTATGCGCGCTCCGTTTGCAGAGCGCGGCATCAAAACGCGGCAATACTTGCTCAGAAGCACCAATACAGGTGCGCGGGTGGGAGTAAGCTAGCTCTCGTGCCCATGCTCTGCGTGGGCATGCCCATCCTCTGACGCTCCGCGTCAACGCGTTCAACTTGTTCAGAGCGGAGAACAAAAGTTCCCACGGTCTCCGTGGGAACCAGATAGTAGTCCCAAAACTAAATAGTCCTTACGCATTACGCAACACGGAATACCTATTTCGTATTGCGTAACAAAGCTAGAGCTTCGGCAACTCGATCGACTGCTGCTTTTGATATTTCCCCTTCTTGTCGGCATACGAAACGCGGCACTCTTCGTCAGCCTCGAAGAATAAAACCTGGGCGATGCCTTCGTTGGCGTAAATCTTTGCCGGCAGCGGCGTTGTGTTGGAGATTTCCAACGTCACAAACCCTTCCCACTCGGGCTCGAACGGCGTCACGTTGACGATGATGCCGCAACGGGCATAAGTGCTCTTGCCCAGGCATACGGTGAGCACCTTGCGCGGGATGCGGAAGTATTCCACGGTGCGAGCCAACGCAAACGAATTCGGCGGGATGACGCACACCTCGCCTTTGAGGTCCACCATGGACCTCTCATCGAACTTCTTCGGGTCAACGATTGCCGAATGCACGTTGGTGAATATCTTGAATTCATCGGCCACGCGAATGTCGTAGCCATAAGATGAAACGCCGAACGAGATCACCCCTTGCCGCACCTGGCTGCCTTCGAAAGGCTCGATCATTTTGTGTTCCAGCGCCATTTTTTCGATCCAATGGTCAGGTTTTAGTCCCATGCTTCCTCGCTATTTAGTGACGGAGTGGTAGGGGCGGGTCTAAGACTCGCCCCTGGGCACAGCATGCTGCGCCCGTACGACAAAAAAAGGCCATTAAGCGCGCTGGGCATTGTGTTCACCAGCGACTCGCGTTGAATATGAGCGCTAAGAATTCAGCGCGCTCTTCCGGCGTCATAAAACGAGGCTTGGCATAGTCCACGAATTGGATGGTGAGCAGTTCCGTGCTGATGTAACGCCCATCATAAAACACATGCCGGGCAATCAGGGCGCGGTCGCCGTATTCCAGCACGCCGCGCTGGTCGAAAAACAGGTTCCCCAGCCCATACATTATCAGCGAATCGTCGTCGAAGAATTCCACACCGTGGCTCTGGTGCGCCTGGCTGCCGCTCACGATGGCAGCGCCGGCCTCCGCCATTGGTACGAAATCCTGCACGAGGTTGGGCTGCGGGATGAACGTATACACTTCGTTGTGCTGGAAGGTAACGATCACCAGCCAGCCTTCCGCGGCCAGCCTGGCCACCTCGCCCTGCATCCAATCGTAATCGCACTGTACCGCGCCCGCCAGCGTTTCGGAGGCGGTGGCATAGCCGCGCTTGCCATTGCAGCCGATGAAGGCGAACCGGTTGCCATTGTGCTCAAAAGTCAGCGCCCGCCTTCCTTCTTCAAGACTTATCCCCCCTCCGTAGTAAGGCAGATCGTTTTCCCTGTACAGATTGAGTGTGTATAGCATGGCCTCTTGGCCGTAATCGTTGAAATGGTCGCCGCTTAGCTCAACCACGTCGGTTCCTATGGCTTGCAACAGTTCAAAGTGCCGCGGGTCGCTGCAGAACTTCAGGCCGCGCTGCACCGGATCGGGTGGCGGGCACAGATCGTAAAATGGCACCTCATTGCTCACATGGGTAATATCCGCTTCCCGGAGCACTAGTCCGATATCTTCCGCCGGATACGTGATTCCCTTGCGATTCATCTCCCAGGCGGTCGAGCGCACTAGAGCGGTCACGCCGGTCAGGATGACCGTAGTCAATTTATTTTCGTTCCGATTATTCGATGGAACGTGGGCATTCTGCACAAATTCTTCGACAACTGGTTCCTCACCTGAGATGCCAATCGGAACAGTAAGAGAGTAGTCCTCAATGTCGAATGATTTCCAAATCGGTGATTGATCGTCTACCGCGATCACTTTCCATTTCGGCTGCAAGTCCTCGAAGGGCACCAGTGCCCAGCCGGGTTGGCGCTCCCAAGCCGCACCCAATAGTTCATTCGAATCCTCCACCTGCACGGCGCCACTCGCCAGTTCACCCCATAAAGCGGTGAACACCGCCTCAGTTTCCGGGCTCATCAACAGCGGAGCACCATCGAGCGCATCATAAGACCCGCCATCCCACACCTCACGGAAGTCAGTGAAACTGACTTCGTCAACAAGTGTCGGAAAGGGTGAAACGATTGCGTAAACCCAGCGACTAATTTCCTGGCCCTCCCCCACCATGATTCGTACATCCGCCTGGGCCTCTTCATCAGTGAGTTCGAATCCTTCCGGCAGTTGGACCTGCTCGCGTAATGCGCCGGGCAGACCCGGCGAAAGCCACACGGTCTGGATCGAATTAACCTCATTATCAAGGACAGGTTGGAACGGCGTGGGAGTTGCCCCTAAAGACAGAATGCCGCCCGCGGTCGCAGGA
>JBOGUK010000031.1:0-5870 GCA_050695915.1 Anaerolineales bacterium | reverse complement strand
ACTTAACTGTGTATTGCCCCGGTTCAAGATAACGATCCCTTGCAGGCCATTTCCAAAAAATGAAATCAGGAGGAGCATCCTGCTTTGGATAAGGATCAATATGGACTCACAAAAATCGCCAGGCTGTGTATGCAAGGAGGGTTTCCCTCTTCCCGCAACCTCGTTATTATTATCAAATAGATAGATCTGCCACCAAACAGGGATTTGTGATTCCAGAAATCCGCATACCATGACGGCTTCTGTGGGAATTTCATTAGACTTTTGCGTCTTTCCATTGAGAGCATAAGCCATTGAGAAATCTGTAACTGCTATCTCCTCCGGTCCGGGAGTCGTGGAATTAGTGTAAAACACCACAAAGACAACGAAAATCAAAACGTAGCGTTTGTATTTCCATTGATTCATAATGGCTTAAATTGCTCGAACGGCTCTTTGCAGTTGTTGCATGTGTAGATCATGCGGCAAGGAGTTGTGCCGAAACTGTTGCGCAGCGAGGTGTCGGTGGAGCCGCAACGTGGACAGGCGACGGGATCGAGCAGGATCCGGACGAAGTCTCCCTGGTGGTTCGGCGGCGGAGCCAAGCCCACTGCCTTCATTTTCCGGCGCGCCTCTTCGGTGATCCATTCGGATGTCCAGGGGGGATCGTGGCGAACGACGACATTGACCTTCGAGATACCCAGGCCTCGGACTTTCTCCGCAATCTGTGAACCCATTACCTCGTATGCAGGGCATGCGGCAAAGGTCGGGGTGATGATGACATCGAGTTCATCCCCATTCCACGCCACGTTGCGCACGATGCCCAACTCGACAAGGTTTACGATTGGCATCTCGGGATCGGGAACTTCGGCGAGCGCGGCCCAGATTTCCTTTGTGGAAATATGGGACGGGGAAACCCCGCCCCTACCCATCTTGAGCATCACCATTCAGCCTCCGGCTCGAGCCGGGCGACCTCCTGCATATCCGCGATCAACACAGGAAAATATTCCGAATGTACGGCGCGATCAACATCCACTTGACCTCCCGACTTCGGGACGTCCAGACCACCATCCCGTAAAAACTGCGTTACTTCGTCAGACCACATCTCAAACAGCATGCCGCTTTCTGGAACCACTTTTTCCAATTCTATCTCCCCAGGCATTGGCGCCCCGAGACCCTGCGCGTAAGGCCAGAGTTCATCCAGGGCAGCTTGCATGCGGCGCTGGCTTTCTTCGGTGCCCAAGCCCAGGCGCTTGACCCAGGCGCTCGTATGGCGAAGGTGGTAAATCTCTTCATTGCGGATGCGCCCAGCGATGCCGGCGAGCGGCTTGTATTCGCTTTTCACCAGCGCAGCCAAACGATGATTTTCAAAAGTGTCAAACAAATACTGGCGCACCATGGTGAACGCCCAATCGCCTCTGGGTAGCTCGACGAACTGCAGGCAGCGGAAATCTGCTTCCGTACGGAAGAACACTTGCTGATCGGGAAATCTGGATTTCTCCGCCCCCAGCAGGTCGGCTGCCAATTCGTACCATAAGCGCGCGTGCCCGATCTCATCGAGACCAATGTTTGCGAAGGCGATATCTTCTTCGAGTATCGGGGCGTGTCCCGCCCATTCGGAGTTGCGATGACCTAGAATAAGCTCGTCGTCGGCAAGGGCAATGAGGTAATCGGAGAGGGCATTTGTATTCATGCTAAAGGTATCCAGATAGACAGGTAGACAAGTAAACCCCTTGTCTACCTGTGTACTTGTCTACCTGTCTACTGTTTCCTCCTCTTTGCCCTAATCTCTCGCATCATCGTGACCACCGGATATTCCGCCTGATCCTTGAATGTCTTTTCGCGCGCCGGCGCGAACATGGGTTCAGTGTCACGGGGCGCCGAGGACAAGGCGGCGGATTTCGGGAAGACCCACCACCACAGCGGATCCAGGTCATCATACTTTTCGATGGCAGCCTCCATTGCGGCCTGCAGGCTGGTTGCTGTCACTTCGCCGACATGGTGGCATTGGTCTTGATGATGGAATTTGGCGAAGACGTAGAAGTCTTGACGTCCTGAGGTCGAGATGTCTTGAGGTCTACCCGTCTGCTTGTCTACCTGTTTACTTGTTTCCTTGTTTACTTGCTTGCTCAATTCCTCGCGCGTTTGGGTGTAGATCACGTCCACGGGCACCACCCACATCGCTACCGCCTCTGGGCGTCGGGCGAAGACATCGCGGGCATTCTGCAGCGCCATCTCGATATCGGGAGCGTGCACCGTACCGTTATGGACGAAAGGCCTGCCCGGCGCCTCCTGCTGAAAGACCATGAAACGGGGCCACTGTGTATCGGGCATAAAAATAAAAGAATTTCAGATTTGTGATTTCAGATTTATGATTTGGGATTTGAACGGGGGGCAAATCGTAAATCGAAAATCATAAATCATAAATGCCTCTGTTTTTCAGCATAAGCTACCAGGGCCTCGCGTACCCACTGTCCGTCGGCGTGCGCTTTGCGGCGGGCTTCCATGCGCTCGGCGTTCGCGGGGCCGTTTCCCTTGATCACCTCCCAGAACTCGTCCCAATTGATCTCGCCGGTGATCCAGTTACCGCTGGCCTCGTCGTAATGCAAATCCGGGTCGGGGATCTCGATGCCGCACGCCTGAAGATCGGGAACAAGCTGGTTCACAAAATCCTGGCGCAATTCATCATTGGTTCGAGTCTTGATGCCCCAGCGAATGAGAACGCCGCTATTAGGCGAGTCTTTATCGTGCGGCCCGAACATCATCAAGGTCGGCCACCACCAACGGGTGATGGCGTCCTGAACCATGGCACGCTGTTTCGGCGTGCCCTGCGAGTATAGGATGATCATTTCCTGGCCCTGCTTCTTATGGAAATTCTCCTCCATTGAGATGCGAATATTGGCGCGTGAGTAGGGGCCGTAAGAACAACGCGACAGCATAGTTTGATTGAGAATGGCAGCGCCGTCCACCAACCAGCCGATGGCGCCGTTGTCCGCCCAGGTGAGGGTGTGGTAGTTGAAGATGCTGGAATATTTCGCTTTGCCGCTGAGCAGCGCATCGATCATTTCCTCGCGAGTGGCGCCTAGAGTCTCCGCGGCGTGATAGAGGTATTGCCCGTGCCCGGCCTCGTCCTGCACCTTGGCGAGCAGGATCAGCTTGCGGCGCAGCGACGGCGCCCGCGTGATCCAGGCGCCTTCGGGCAGCATGCCCACGATCTCGCTGTGGGCGTGCTGCGAGATCATGCGAATCAACTGGCGGCTGTACTCGGTTGGCATCCAGTCGCCGGGCTCGATTTTCTCGCCGCGCTGGATGCGCGCCTCGAAAGCCGCCAGTTTTTCGGGGTCCTCTTTCAGCTCAATCGCAACTTGTTCAACATCAGCGCCGTACATAACATCTAACGTCCCATGTGCAAAGTCCGAATGTCAAGGGCAAAACGCAAGTTTAAGGTTGAATGTTTCAATTTGAATTTCGGATGTTGGTTATACATCATTATAGCCCCTGGCATGGTTTTCAAAAAAAGCCGGCCGATGTTCAATCGGCCGGCTTTTTTTCTCGGCAATAAACGACAGATTGCCTATCTCCTGCGCGAGCGCCCCTTTGCTTTAGTCTTGCCACGGCTGGGCCGCTTGGCGGATTTGCGGGCCGCCGGGCGCTTCGCCGTGCTCTTGCGCGCGGCGGTCTTCCTTGAGCTCTTGGCCTTTTTGCCGGAGCCCGACCTTGTCCCCAAGTAAATGAGGCCACCCAAAATGATGATCGCGATTACTGCTTCCATTTGATCTCCTCTCAAATCTTTTGTAGCGAAGTTTTCACGCAATATTGCGCGTCGCGTGTTGCGTAAGGATTTACGCAACACGCAATACGCAACAATCTATTGTGTATTCACCCACACAGTTTTGATTTGCGTATACAGGTCAACCGCCTCCTTACCCATCTCGCGCCCGAAGCCGGACATCTTGTAACCGCCGAACGGCGCCGCCGGGTCGATCATGCCATAACCGTTGATCCACACAGTGCCAGCCTGGACGGCGTGGGCATATCGATGGGCCTTACCAATATCGCGCGTCCAGACGCCGGCCGCCAGCCCATAATGGGTCGAATTTGAGCGCGCAATGAGCTCCTCTTCGCTGTCGAACGCGGTCACGGCGGCAACCGGCCCAAATATCTCTTCCTGGACCAATTTTAATTCATCATCCTGGTAGGCGAAAACCGCTGGTTTGAGGAAATAACCGTCCTTGAAACCTTCCCCATGGCGCTCGCCGCCCGTGATGATTTCGGCGCCAGCCTTTTTTCCTTCACTGATGTAGGTACTTACCCGCTCCAGCTGGGCTTCGCTAATGAGGGGCCCAATGTGAACTTTCTCAGCAAAACCATGGTTCACGGCCATCTTCTCAACATTCAACTTTAGACCTTCAACCACTTCTTCATAGACAGGTCTCTCTACAAAGAGCCGCGAACCCGCCACGCACTCTTGCCCCGCGGTGCTGAAAGCAGCCCACTGGGCACCACGGATGGCGGCGGGCAAGTCGGCGTCAGCGAAGATCACGTTGGGCGCCTTGCCTCCCAATTCCAGGCTAACTTTCTTTAGATTGCTCCTCGCTACCGCCTCCATGATCTTGGCGCCTACTACCGTAGACCCCGTGAAGGCCACCTTGTCGATATCCATATGCGCCGCCAAGGCCGCACCCGTGGGCTCGCCGGGCCCGGTAATGATGTTCACCACACCGGGCGGGATGCCTGCCTCACGAACGAGGTCGGCGAGATAAAGCGCGGTGAGCGGTGTCTGCTCGGCGGGCTTGAGCACCAGCGTGTTGCCGCAGGCAAGTGCTGGCGCCATCTTCCAAATCGCCATCAGAAGCGGAAAATTCCAGGGAATGATTCCGCTAACAACGCCTAGCGGCTCGCGGCGGGTGTATACAAATTGATTAGCAAACGTCACCGGGACTGTGGTGCCCTCGATCTTGTCAGCCCAGCCGGCCTGGTAACGCAGGTGCTTGGTGACATAGGGCAGGTCGCCTTTGCGCGCCACACGGAGAGGCTTGCCGTTGTCTAGGGTCTCAAGCTCTGCAAGCGCATCGGCATGCGCGTCAATGAGATCAGCGAGCTTAAAGAGCAGCAGCGCGCGGTCTGCAGCGATCGTCTGGCTCCAGCCGGGAAAAGCTTGCCTGGCAGCCGCAACCGCCACGTCCACGTCGCGTTCACCCGCCAGGGCAATTTCGGCAAGCGGCTGCCCGGTGGCAGGATTTAAAGTTTCGAATGTTTTGCCTGATTGCGCCGCAACCCATTCGTTATTGATGAAGAGTTTTTTGGGAGAAGGAGAAAGGAAGTTTAGGGTTGAAGGTTGAAAGTTGTAATCGGGCAATTTCGGCTTAGGCATTGCGATTCCTGTACGAAAGAGGCTTAAGATAGTTTGAAAGTGATGTAGTTACGAACTGCTTCCAGTTCTTGATCGTTGCGAATTACTCGCCCGTAATAATTACGATGCCAAATCGGCTCGCCAGGAGAGTTACGACGTAGATTCACAACACGTGTAACAGCCGCTTTGTAGGATCTAACGATGGCCCCAAGGGATCCGGGCTTGACGCCAAGATTCATTGGCCGTACGGGCGCAGCATGCTGCGCCCCTACCCCGTTGGGAAGTTCCCCCGCTGGCGAGGTATACCTCGCCCTTACATTCTTCTCGAAGCGCTCACCGATAAACAAAATACCGTGAACATGGCTCGGCATAACAATAAAGGCGTCCAGGCTAACTGTCTGGAAATGAGATGGTATCTCGTGCCTATAATCATGGGCAATTTGGCCCATGGAATTCAATTCAACGCGCTCCCCACGCAACTCCCCGAATAATTTCCTTCTCTGGTGGCAATTAATCGTAATGAAATACCCACCCGGTTCAGTGG
>JBOGUK010000030.1:0-27204 GCA_050695915.1 Anaerolineales bacterium | reverse complement strand
CACCGCTTGGTCCTGAGCCTCACCCTTCTCCATTGCTTTCTTGAGTGCAATTTCCATGGCCGTTGGGGCCGGTTTTTCGGGCTCTTCAACCGGCTCTTCCACAGGAGATTGTTTCTTGTCGCTTTTCCTGGTTTCAGGCCCCGGCAACAGGGCCTTCATGCTCAACTTGATCTGTTTTTTTCGTCGGTCCACCTCCAGCACCTTGGCCTGAATTTCATCCCCAACCTTCACTTTTTCATCAGGGGATTTAACATATCCGCGAGCCATTTCGCTTACATGGACCAACCCCGGGCGTTCTGCGCCTATGTCAACAAATGCCCCAAATTTCTCCAGCTTGGTTACCTTGCCACTTACTGTCATCTCGGGCTTGAGATCGCGCCATTCGTAGGCCAGAGGTTCAATCAGCGTCAGCTCGATTCGTCCGCTGTTATCGACCCGCCGAACCCAGGCAGTAACCTCGTCCCCTTCTTTTAGGATCTCTCGGACGTTGCGGGCCGCCTCGTTGCCCAATTGCGAAATAGGCACAACGCCTAGTTTCCCGGAGCCGAGAGCCACCACCGCTCCAGCCAGCGAGGTCTTTACAACCTTGCCGGTCACACGGTCTTTCTTCGTTAATTCGTTTTGTGCAAGCGCTTCAGGCATTACAGAATCTCTCTGAAATTGTTATCGATTTCACAACGGATTTTACCCCAGTGGCATTTGCCAACGTTAAGGTTGGCTGCCCGAAGAAGGCCCAGGCTGTTGTTATTTATCACATCACGATAATGGCCCAGAGTCAAGTTCCTTTCTAGCGGATTTCTTAGCTAATGAGACGAAATAGTCGAAAAGGCTACGAAACAATAACTCGCGTCCCGTTACCCGTGGCCTCCCATTCGTTCGGCTCGATACTGGGAGTTACCCAGCGGTAGAGCCATAAAGCTTCTTCTGGACGGACGTTTACGCAACCGCGGCTCATGGGCGCCCCAAAGTTGTTATGCCAATAGGCTCCGTGGATGGCGTATCCGCCCTCGGCGAAGAACATTGTCCAAGGAACGCCCGGCAGAAACCGGTCGCCAAGGTTGTCGGTGAGCCTATCGTCACCCATGTACTTCGCTGGAAGTTTGGCGTATATGGAAAACGAGCCCTTAGGAGTCTCTGTGGGCAGACCGCCCAAGCCTGAATTGCGCACTCCCGACGAGATTGAGGTGCGCAAAACGATCTGATCGCCCTCATAGGCAGTCAGCGACTGCTGCGCCAGGGAGATTTCAATTCGCCTCTCCGCGGGGCTGGCGTTCGAGGAAATGGGCAAGATTTCCCCGTCAGAGACTGCCTGCAGGTGGGTGGCGTCCGCGTAATACTGCACGTTTTCCCAGGATTCTGTTATCTGATACCAGGGTTCGCCATCTGGCCCTTCGACAATATCGGTAACCCAATGGTTGGAGTGATGGTAGAGCAGAAATAGGGGTTCGGGTTGCCAGCCGAATTGTCGAGAATAATTGTATGGGCGGGTAAAGGGAACTGTTAAGCGCGTTAGCTTCCCTTCTGGCGGCAGCGAGGTCATTGGCTCGTTGTATTGAATCCAAACTGGCTGAATCAGAGCGCTATGCACATACCCACCCGAGATCCGATACCAGAGCGGGTTGTAAGCCGGGCCCGTGAGGGGCGTGACAGGATAGTGAATATTCAGCAGAGTATCGCGGAAGCGATACCCTAACGTGTTGGCGTTTAGTTTGGGTTGATCGAAAACGCTTACTGACTCATATGCCACACGACCAATCAAGCCCGCCCCGTTGCTCCTCAGGATCGGGGGAGATAACGCCAAACCACCAATACCAAGGGCGCCTAATTTTAGAAATTCACGCCGGGTGAGTATTTTGTCCACTAAGCAAATTCTATCCAACTTCGTATTGGATAAGGGTATTGAATGTTGACAGCAATACTGTGCCCACCTACACTTAGCCAATGCTAGCGAGGGTATATTCATGCGCCGTGGTGGGACTGGATGGCGTCGTTGTTGAGGTCGAGGTGGACACGAGGAGGGGACTGCCAAAGACAGTTGTGGTCGGCCTGCCGGATACTGCTGTTCAAGAAAGCCGCGAGAGAGTTCAATCGGCAGTTAGGAATTCTGGCTTTCTATTTCCCCGTGGACACGTCACTATCAACCTTGCCCCTGCCACAGTCCGCAAGGCGGGCCCGGTGTACGATCTACCCATTGCCCTCGGTGTCTTGATCGCTACCGACCAACTCGATCCAAGCAGTTTGGATGGATCGCTCGTGCTCGGCGAGCTTTCGCTGGACGGAGTGGTGCGTCACGTGCGCGGCGTGCTGCCAATGGCGGCGCTTGCACGCGAGCAGGGAATCAAGAAACTTTTTGTGCCTAAAATGGATGCGGCGGAAGCCTCTCTTATTCCGGATTTAGAAATCTACCCAATTCAGACACTTGAGGAACTTGTCTTACACCTCACCAATAGTCAATTGATTCCCCAGTTCAGGGGAGCGCCAACCGAAGACCTCGAAGTTGAGGAAACGGTTACCGATTTGCGCGAGATCAAGGGTCAGGAGCAAGTGAAGCGAGCTCTGGAGGTTGCCGCGGCGGGTGGCCATAACCTGTTGATGGTGGGTCCGCCCGGGGCAGGAAAGACGCTCCTCGCCCGGGCATTGCCTGGGATCCTGCCCAGGATGACTCTGGAAGAAGCCCTTGATGTTACGCGCATCTATTCAGTTTCGGACCAGCTGCAAGAGGATCGCCCATTGGTCCGCAGTCGCCCCTTTCGCTCTCCGCATCACACGATTTCCCACGCAGGGTTAGTGGGCGGAGGGAACTTGCCGCAACCCGGCGAGATTTCCCTTTCCCATATGGGTGTACTTTTCCTGGATGAAATAGTCGAATTCGCGCCAAGGGTTTTGGAGGTAATGAGGCAGCCGATCGAGGATAAAAAGGTCACCATTAGTCGCGCTCAAGGATCGCTGACTTTTCCAGCAAACTTTCAACTTGTCAGCGCGATGAATCCCTGCCCCTGCGGATACTACGGCGATCCAGTAAGGGCTTGCACCTGCACCGCAAGCGCAATCACGCGCTATCAAAAGCGAATCTCCGGGCCTCTGATGGATCGGATCGACATCCATGTGGATGTTCCTCGAGTGGACTATGAGAAACTTAGCGAAGACAGACTGGGGGAACCAAGCGCCACCGTGCGCGCACGGGTGGAGGCGGCGCGCCAACTGCAGCGCGAGAGGTTCGCCGGCACAAATGTGCATCACAATGCCGACATGAGAGTTGCTGAGGTGCGCAAATTTTGCATCCTCAACCAGGAATCGCGCACACTGATCCGCAGCGCGATGAGCCAAATGCAACTCACGGCACGCGCTTACCACCGTGTTCTAAAGTTGGCCCGCACCATCGCAGACCTGGCCGGAACCGAACATATCGCGCCAAATCATATTGCCGAAGCGTTGCAGTACCGGGCGCGCAGCACTTACGCGCAGTAGCCACCGGGCTGCTAAAGCTTTCCGTTGCCTGGACTAGGTAAAATCAATACTGGGCCACATTTGAGAGGAGAATTATGCCAACAAAAGACGTTGTTTTTCCGCAGAAAGGCGCAAAACCCATTGGTCCGTATTCGCCAGGGATTCGTTATGGCAATCTCCTTTTCACCTCCGGTCAGATAGGGCTGGATCCAAATTCCGGGAAACTGGTGGAAGGCGACATCGCTACAGAAGCACGCCAAGCATTAGAAAACCTTTCAGCCATCATCGCTGCCGCGGGTACTTCTCTTGATAAAGTACTGAAGACCACCCTTTTTTTAACAGATATCGCCACCTTTACTGCGGTCAATGAGGTTTACGCCAGCTATTTCCGTGAAAACCCGCCGAGCAGGTCGACGATCCAAGTTACCGCCCTTCCTGGAGGAGCACGCGTCGAAATCGAGTCCATCGCGGCGCTTGAGTGACCGCCATAGCAATCGGTAACACCGACTTTTCTCGTCATGAGCAAGACGAAAATCGTGTGATTCCAGAATCGCCTGTGGACAAGGGAAACCACACTGTCAGCGTAATCGTTCCCTGCCTGAACGAGGAAGCCACGATCGTCGATCTGTTGGATGCAATCTATGTTCAAGATTACGGTCGCGAAAACATGGAGGTGATCATTGCTGACGGCCTTTCCACAGATAACACGCGCGCGAAGGTTGAAAGCTTTCGCCAGGCCAGGCCTGGGTTAAGAATCCAGCTGATCGATAACCCTTCGAGAAAAATTCCCTCCGGTTTAAACGCCGCGATAGCTGCGTCCAAAGGCGATTATGTCATTCGCTTAGATGCGCACAGCGCACCACATCCCGATTACATCTCACGAGCCGTGGGAGACCTCCTCGAGGGAAAGGGGTGGAATGTAGGTGGCATCTGGTTAATACAGCCCGGCTCAGAAGGCTGGATCGCCGAATCGATCGCCGAGGCGGCCGGCCATCCCATGGGAGTAGGGGACGCCTTTTACCGCTACGCCCGCACCGAAGGCGCCGTAGACACAGTACCGTTCGGCGCGTTCCGGCGCCGGCTAATTCATGAAATTGGAGGGTTTAATGAAGAATTGGAAGCAAATGAGGATTACGAATTCAACGCACGCATTCGCAAGGCTGGTGGGGTGGTCTGGCTTGACCCTATGATTAAGTCGAACTACTTCGCCAGGCCAACGCTGAAAGAACTGGCGCGGCAGTACGCGCGTTATGGTTACTGGAAATGGCAAATGCTGCGAAACAACCCGGGCACAATGCGTCTGAGACAAGCGCTGCCCCCAGTTTTCGTTGCCTCACTAATCCTTCTCGTATTGGCCAGCATCGCTATCCCTTGGCCACGGTGGGTGCTGATTATTGAAGTGGTATCATATGTTTTCCTCCTTTTTACTGTTGCACTAAAAAAAGCCCTGGCGAAAAAAAAACCAATGTATATGATCGGTATCCCACTGGCGATTAGCACCATGCATATTGCCTGGGGCATGGGCTTCCTCGGGAGCATTTTTTCGATTGGAAAGAAACGAAGCCATCCCGCGGATGGCTGAAGCCCACCGCGACGGGACAGCCAGCATCTGGCGCCTGGGGGTTGGCGAGCGGCGCGTACTTCTTGTCGCAGTCGACCTTTTAATGGCCGGGGTGGCCCTGGGATTGGCGACATTTATTTGGTTCAGTAGCACGTCACTGCCCAGCGGAGTTGGCGTAGGTGAGTTTTTCCAGGAAAGACCACCCGCGTGGTTCTATTTCCTCCCCTTTTTTTGGGTTTTGTTACTTCTAGAAACCTACGATCCCCGCAGATCCTCAAACTGGAGGCAGACACTCAACGGGCTTTTCCTCGCCGCGGTCATCGGAATGGGGATCTATATCATCTTTTATTTCACATCTTCACCTAACACGCTGCCACGGCGAAGTGTTGCGGCATTCGCGATTTCCGCATGGGGACTCACGACTCTTTGGCGATTCTTGTACATCCGGATTTTCACTTCGCCTCAATTTACCCGCCGCGCCCTCTTAATGGGCGCCGGCAGCACGGGGGAAGCCTTGCTCCAAGTGATTTCTGAAATGCAGCCCTCTCCATATCAAATCGTGGGGTTACTTGATGACGACCCCAAGAAGAGGGGTGCGCATGTGAATGGATATGAAATCATTGGGGGAAGCAATGACTTGTTGCAACTGATCAAGAACCTGGGAGCGTCCGATGTCCTTGTCGCGATCAGCGGACGAATGCGGGATGAAACATTCAGGGTAATTCTAGAAGCACAGGAACAAGGAGTTGAAATCATCCGAATGCCCGTGGCTTATGAAGAGCTCCTCGACCGGGTCCCGATCAACTATCTCGAGGCCGACTGGCTGATTCGTTCATTTGTTGACGATGCAAGGGTCAATCGGTTTTATCAGTTAGCCAAGCGAGGGATGGACATTATCGGTGGTTTACTTGGCTGTGCTCTGTTGGTAATCTTGGCCCCGATAGTTTCACTTTTGATCTTAGTGGAGTCGGGACGTCCTGTAATCTTCTACCAGTGGCGTGCGGGCAAGGCGGGCCGGCCATATAGAATCATCAAGTTTCGGACCATGCGGGTAGACGCGGAAAAAGAAGGTGAACCTCAGTTCGCGAAGGAAAAGGATGAACGCACCAGTCTCCTAGGGCGTTTCTTGCGAAAGTCCCGACTCGACGAGTGGCCCCAATTTATCAATGTGCTTCGGGGAGACATGTCCCTGGTTGGGCCAAGACCTGAACGGCCAGAACTAATCGAACATTTCGAAAAGCAGATCCCTTTTTACCGCGCTCGATTACTTGCCAAACCCGGCATTACAGGGTGGTCACAGGTGAATATGGGTTACGCGTCGACTGTTGACGAGGTTGGCACAAAACTCGAATATGACCTCTATTACATCAAGCGGCGCAATCTGATCCTGGATTTTGTCATCATCTTACGCACGATAGCCACTGTATTCGGCTTCCGGGGGCGCTAATGGCGCAGGTCCTTGTCACCGGCGGAGCCGGTTTCATCGGGTCCCATCTAGTGCACGCGCTTGTGGAACGTGGTGACAGCGTGCGCGTTTTTGACAACTTTTCCAGCGGCAGTCGTCAGAATTTAAAAGGACTGGATGGTCGCATCCAAACCATCGAGGGAGATCTGCGCGACCGAGAACAGGTCAGGCAGGCGGTGCATGAAATCGATCTCATATTCCATCAGGCGGCCTTTGTGTCAGTCCCAGAATCCATCGAAAAACCTAGCGAGTGTTTCCATGTGAATGCCCAGGGAACCGTCGAGGTCCTCGAAGCGGCCCGCCTCGAGAGCGTACGGCATGTGGTCTTGGCATCAAGCGCTGCAGTCTACGGCGACAACCAGAATACTCCACTCCAGGAAACCCTCCCAAGCATGCCGCTCTCGCCTTATGCCTCATCGAAGTTGTTTAACGAGAATCTTGCAACCCTTTATACAAACGTCCTTAACCTGCCCGTGACCGCGCTGCGGTACTTCAACGTCTTTGGGCCGCGGCAATCACCGAACAGCCCGTATGCAGCCGTAATACCGAAGTTTATCGATGCGCTGTCCAAAGGTGAGGCGCCGATCGTTTATGGAAATGGAATGCAGACCCGGGATTTTGTTTTCGTTGAGGACGTCGTCAGAGCCAATATTTTTGCCTCCGAAAACACGCCGCAAGCCGGCCGAGCTTACAATATCTGTTCCGGGAAAGAAACAAGCTTGTTAGATTTGCTGGAGATTCTCTCCGTTTTGATCCCTAATTCCAAAGCACCTAAATTCGCTGATCCGCGGCTCGGTGATGTGGCGCGCTCTATAGGCGACCCAACGCTAGCCGAGACTCAGCTCGGTTTTAAAACGCGGACCTCGCTCGCCGATGGACTGCGACGTTGCGTGGAGGCATGGCCGAATTGAGGCGCAGTTGGTTCCGCAGGAACAAGCTGTTCTATGCGGACTTGATCCTGATCGTGGGATCGGTCATTGCATCGTTTATCCTTCGCCTCAATATCGAACAGTTTATTTTTGATTACTTGCCAGCCTTCTTTTGGCTAACCCTCATTGCGTTATTGGTGAAACCTGTTGTTTATTACCAGTACGGCCTCTATCACCGCGTTTGGGCCTACGCCAGTACCGACGAAGTAAAGCTCATTGTCCGCGCCGTGACTACAGCATCAGTTTTGGTAGCCATCTTCATGTTTGGTCTTTTTTATTTGGGAGTCTTTCGACCGTTCGCTCGATCGCTCGTTGCCATCGATTGGCTGGTTTCACTGCTTGCGGTTGGCGGGTTGCGTTTTGGACTACGGCTACTGGCCGAGAACCGAGCCGAAATCGAACGAGCCAGCGGGGCTAATATGCGCCGTGCGCTTATTGTCGGAGCCGGGGACGCCGGTGCACTTGTAGTACGCGAGCTGCAAAAGAACCCGCAGTTAGGGCTGTCACCTGTTGGCTATCTCGACGATGATCCGGAAAAACTGAACCAGCACATCCATGGGATTCCTGTAGTAGGGAAGCTGAACGAATTAGAGGATCAATCGCGATTCCTTCACATTGAAGAAGTGATCATGGCCATCCCGAGCGCCCCGGGGAAGACCCTTCGAGAGGTTTCCGCACAAAGCCAGCGAGCAGGCATCCCGTTTCGTACCATGCCCGGAATTTATGAATTAATTGGCGGGAAGGTCAGCGTCAACCGCTTGCGAGAAGTTGAAATCACCGATCTTCTTCGCAGGCAGCCGGCGCAGATCGATCGCGAACGCGTAGAAAGAAGCTTGAAAGGCAAGAGGGTGTTCATTACCGGCGCCGGTGGATCCATTGCCAGCGAACTCTGCAGGCAGATTGCGCGTTGGCATCCAGCCGAGCTTTACCTGCTTGGTCATGGCGAGAATAGCATTTTTGAGATCCTTCTCGAACTGCGCAGCGATTTCCCCCATCTCAATGTCCAGCCGATCATCGCCGATATCAGAGATGCTCAACGTTTGGAAGTCCTTCTCAAGGAAGCTCAACCAGACGTGTTGTTTCATGCGGCCGCACACAAACATGTGCCGTTGATGGAAATTAATATCGCAGACGCGGTCAAGAACAATGTCATGGGAACGCTCAACGTGGTTTCCGCCGCCGACAAAGCGGCCGTGCCCAGACTGGTGATGATCTCGACAGACAAGGCGGTAAATCCGTCCAGCGTGATGGGCGCCACAAAGAGAGTGGCCGAATGGATAGTCTTGGATGCGGCGGAGCGATCCAGCCAGCCGTTTTCGGTTGTACGATTCGGCAATGTACTTGGCAGCCGGGGGAGCGTGGTTCCTCTTTTTAAGCAGCAAATTGAATCCGGCGGGCCGGTAAAAGTCACCCACCCCGAAATGGAGCGGTACTTTATGACCATCCCGGAGGCCGTGCACCTTGTCCTCCAATCTTCAACCTTCAACAACCAGGGCGAGGTGTATATGTTGGATATGGGCAAACCAGTGAAAATTCTGGAGTTGGCCAAGGACTTAATCCATTTATCTGGCCTCCGCCCCAACGAAGATATTGCCATTGAATTCAGCGGGCTGCGCCCAGGAGAAAAACTGAGCGAAGAATTAAATGAACCTGGCGCCGAATATTTCCCCACAGATCATCCGGATATTCGCCGCGTTTCCGAACCCAATCGCCTGGCGGGAGAAAAGTTGCATAACGCAGTAAAAGAGTTAGGGGAGCTGGCTGAAAAGGGGGGAAATGAAGAAATGCTTAGGCTCTTGCGGGAACTCCTTCCGGGCGCCGAAGTAGGTACTGCTCCGCCTCCAGATATCACTTCAATTGTGTGATAGCGCTTGATGTCAGAAAACTGGAATCAATTGATTTCCGCCCTTCCAAGGCCCCACCTGCTCCAAACGGAAGAGTGGGCCAAGGCCAAGGCGTCGTTCGGTTGGGAAGCTTTTCGTCGCACTTGGGAAGATGAAACCGGAAAACTGATAGCAGCAGCTCAGGTGCTGAAGCGCAGCATCGCCTTGCCAATTCCTGGAAGATTTGTCTGCATGATGTACGTTCCAAAGGGACCCCTGATTGCGGATTGGAGGAATAAAGATCTGCGAGAACGCGTAATGCGCGATTTGGTTGATTTCGCTTCGGAGCACGGCGCATTCTTTATAAAGATCGATCCGGACATTGCGTACGAATCGCCTCCTAATGAGCAGTCTGGGTTAGGCGCCGAATTTGCAACCGAGCTACAGAGCCAAGGTTGGCGATTTTCCAACGAACAGGTGCAAATGCGCAACACCATGGTCATTGACCTATCCAAGTCAAATGAAGAACTCCTGGCTGCGATGAAGCAGAAAACGCGCTACAACCTGCGGCTGGCCGAAAAGAAGGGCGTCAGAATTCGCCATGGAAACCCTGGCGATTTTTCACTGCTATACCAGATGTATGCGGAGACGTCTGTGAGGGACGGCTTTGTTATTCGTAATGAAGGTTACTATCGGACAGTTTGGGAAAACTTCTATCAATCCGGCATGATGATTCCGCTACTCGCGGAGGTTCAAGACGAGCCTGTCGCAGGGCTGATGCTCTTTACTTTTGGGAAGCAATCGTGGTACCTGTATGGAATGTCCCGGCAGCTTTACCGCGAATGGATGCCGAATTATTCGCTCCAATGGGAAGCCATCAAGGCAAGCAAGGCTGCGGGCTGCGAAATCTATGACTTGTGGGGCGCGCCGGATGAATTCAATGAGCGCGATCCGATGTGGGGTGTCTACAGGTTTAAGGTCGGCCTGGGCGCTTACGATGTGCACCATATCGGAGCGTGGGATCGTCCGCTCCAACCCCTGACTTACTCCGTCTACACGCAAGTCCTGCCTCGTTTAATTTCAGCGATGCAATGGCGCGGTCAACGCGCAACTAAACGCCAGATTTTGGCAGGGGAACCCGGTTGAAAGAGCTTCCGCGCGTCCATCTGGCTCTGCTTCCCACACCTTTGGAGCCCTTGCCACGCCTCAGTCGCGATCTGGGCGGCCCAGAATTGTGGGTCAAGCGCGACGACCTGACCGGGTTAGCTTTTGGCGGAAACAAGACCCGTAAACTGGAGTTCCTCTGCGCTGCAGCCGAGGCGGAAGATGCAGATCTTCTAATAACGGCTGGCGCCGTTCAATCCAATCATTGCCGGCAAACAGCAGCCGCTGCAGCCAAGCTCGGCCTGGATTGCATATTGGTCCTGGTCGGAGAGCCACCTCCGATGAAGAGCGCTAACTTATTACTGAATGGATTGCTCGGGGCAGAGATCCGTTGGTCTACCTGGGAAAACAGAGACGCCGAGTTGCAGCGCGTAACCGATGAACTCCGGTCGCAGGGTCGTAAGCCTTATCTAATCCCCTATGGCGGATCAAACGCATTAGGCGCGGCAGCCTACGCGCACGCGATGGATGAATTGCTGAAGCAAGAGATCGACCCAGATTGGATCGTATTTGCCTCTTCATCCGGAGGTACGCAAGCCGGCCTACTGGCCGGCGCCAGGGTGCACGGGTTCAGGGGAAACGTGCTTGGGATCAGTGTGGATGAGCCAAGCGAAATCCTCCTGCCGAGAATTGCAAATCTCGCCATCAAGACATTGGCCCTCTTGGGTGAAACAGAAGCGGTGTCAGTGAGTGGCGTACAAGTGAACGATCACTATATTGGCGCTGGTTACGCGGTAATGGGAGATTCGGAACGTGAGTCTATTGAACTATTTGCTAACCTCGAAGGCATTCTGCTAGATCCTGTTTATACCGGCAGGGCCGCGGCTGGTTTGGTTGACCTGATTCGCAATAACTATTTCGAGATGGATGCGAAAATCCTATTTTGGCACACTGGGGGGACCCCAGCGCTGTTTGCGGACGCCTACCAAAAGCAACTGACTATCTAGAAACCAGTTCCGGAAACAGCCGTCTGTATTGTTTCGCCGCCAAACGAATCGCCTTGCTGATGCGTTCGCGATTTTCAGCAAGCTGGTGCCAACGGCTGGCGCCGGATGGGTGTGGGAAAGGTATGATCCACCTATCCGCGTCTTTCTTTTGCGTGCCGATAATTTCTTCAAGCTTGATCCCATGTCCATAGAAAACTTCGATGGCCAACCGGCCTATGGGAATGATAAGTTGCGGATTTACCAGGGCCAACTCCTCGTCAAGATAAGGGCGGCATAAGGCCTGTTCTCGCTGCGATGGGGCCCGGTCGCCGTTTCCGGTTTTATTCTTGCCGGGAAAACACTTTGTCACCGCGGTCATATATTGAGTTCGGCGAAACCAGTCCTCATCGATTCCAGCCTCCCCCAACCACTTGAACAAACGCGTTCCGCTGGTGGCATTGAACGGCCGCCCGGCCTTGACCTCTGTGATTCCCGGTGCCTGGCCGATCGTCATGATCTTTGCATCCGGGCTGCCTTTGGCCACCGCTGGGGGTTCGATGAAGTACCCAGCCTCGAGGCACAATCTACAAGCCCGCATGCGCGTTTGGAGATCGGCAAATCTCCTTTGCGCGGATTTATTTCTCACTTAGCTATTGTGTCCCAGGTTTTTTGGAAAACGAGAGCATCTTCTTCCAGGTTTGGGCTCTCGCTTAGTATGCGCCCGCCGGCTCCCGCGTCCTTCAACGCTTTAAACAACTCTTCGATCTTGATATCCGCTTCCTTCAATACCAAATGGTGCCTTTCGCCTCGAGGCCCGTATTCAATGCCTGACAGATGGCAGCTCATATTTCGCAGCGCATCTGTGCCTAGCTCTTTTTCGTATACCTCGAGTACCTTCACCCACTCAGCGTAACTGTTCATACTCCCATCTCCAGCGCGGGCATGCAAGTGAGCAAAGTCCACACAGGGCTGAACTCCTTTGATGGCTTTGCTCATTTCCAGAGTCTCCTCGAACTTGCCTAATTGTCCAGCCCGTCCCATGGTTTCCGGGCGTAAGGTGACGAAATTGTTATCCTGCCTTAGCTCGGAAACGCAACCCTGCAACCGGCTGATGGCGATCGAAACAACCTCAGAAGGACTTTTATTCTGGTACGAGCCCGGATGGAAAATAATCTCGGTCGCACCAGCCAGATTTCCATAATGAGCCGCTGCCATCAATCGCGCCCGCGATTTTGGCCACTCAACCGCATCCCCATTCAAGTTAATGTAATAAGGGGCATGGATGCTTAGCAGCACGCCAGTCTCCTGGACTGCTTCCCGAATCGAAACGCAGGTTTCCTCCGAGACACGCACCGAACGTACCCACCCCAGCTCCAAGGCTCCCAGGCCAAGCTGCTTGATATGGTACACAGCGCCCGCACTTCCGCCCGGTTTTTTAGGATTCGAAATCGGCGCCCCCACCGTGCCGAACGTGAAAGTAGCGCTCATTTTCTATGAATTTTACATTCCAAACCGCAGCCGCTCCAGCACCGGCGGCCCCAGAACGAGCAAACCTACGATCACCGCGATCGCTGCTGCGATCACTACGGCTCCTGCTCCGATGTCCTTTCCAATTTTTGCGAGGGGATGCTCTTCCACAGTCACGAGATCGATCACTACCTCCACAGCCGTATTGAAGAACTCGGCCAACCATACCAGCGCGGTCGTCAAAAGGATTAGGGCCCAATCGGTCCGCTCAATTTGGACCCAAAAACTTATCGCCAAAACAGTCAGCGTGATTACCGCATGCAACCAGGCGTTGGGCTGTGTGCGTAGCACGTAAAACAAGCCCGCAAACGCCGGGCGGAAAGAGGCGATCCGTCCGCGTATGAACCCAAACATCAACCCGAGTGAGGCTCTTCGGCGTGGGCAGTGGAAATTTCAACCCCGACACGCGCTAAGACATTTGATTGGACGGACCACATGCGATCTTTGTCCCCAGGCGTATCGTGATCAAAACCCAAAAGATGCAGGATTCCATGCACGGCGAGAAGCTGCAGCTCGTCCTCCACCCTGTGCCCGCCTGCTTTCGCCTGAGCTGCAGCGCGCGGGTAGGAAATGATTACGTCTCCCAAGTAGTTATCCGAGGTTCCACCAGCCGGAAACGAAAGCACGTCGGTGGCGCGGTCCTCACCGAGGAACTGGCTATTCAGTTTTCGGATCTCTGCGTCGCCCACGATGGCGATGCTTATTCCAACGTCTGGGGCCGCCGCAATATTCAGGGTTGCTTTTGCTGCTTCATTTAAACCACTTTCAAGGCCTAGTCCCTGATATCTTCTCTCGATGTTCAAATGAATCATCGCTCGGCTCTAAGGATTCAAGGTCGGCTGCACGTCCAGTGAGCTGATCGTCGTTTCGTCAATTTCCGGATAGATCAGGCGCGGATGGTAAATACCGCGCAATCCGGATACGAGAGTCTCCTGGATTATGCGGAGGTCCTTCATAGTAAGTGTGGTGTCATCAAATTGTTCTTTCGCTAAGCGATTGTCGATTACGCTTTTCACCAACTTCTGCGATTCCTCTCGGGTTTTCGGACGTTCTGCGCGGGTTCGCGCCTCACAGCCATCTGCAATCATAACCAGTGCGGTCTCTCGGGATTGCGGACGTGGGCCGCGATATTGGAAGTCGGCAATATTAACTTTTTTCTCGTCCCCTCCAGCCGCCTCAAGTGCTCGCGCATACTGCAAGCGGGTGATCAACGTGCCGTGATGCTCGGTGATAAAAGCAGTTATGCGCTTCGGCAGTCTGTGCTTGACAGCCAACTCCTCTCCATCGGCCACATGCCGGATGATGGCCTTGGCACTTTCCTTGGGCGTTAAGTCGTCATGGGGATTCCTGCTGCCAGTTACTTGGTTCTCAATGAAATAATGAGGCTGCCGCGCCTTTCCGGCGTCATGATACAAAGCCCCCAACCTGGTGAGCAACGCATCGGCCCCGATTGCCTCGGCGGCTTGCTCAGAAAGATTAGCAATGAGCAGACTGTGCTGGTAGGTTCCAGGAGCGTTGCGAAGGATGAATTGCAATAATGGGTGATCTGGTCTCGCAAGCTCCAGGAGCTGTATGGTGGTGGTAAGTCCCAGCCATTGCGCAAGGATCAACTGCAAAACGATCGTTAAGCTGGCCGAAACGAAACCGTTTAATGCGGCGGCGCCCATCAAGGTGAGAATCCCCACCATGTCAGTCGACGCCAGCGGAAGTCGATAGGCAAGCAGGACTGCGGCATTCGCCGCCGCGATGGCCGCCCCAGCCCAGAAGAAGGCCATCACGCGCTGTGCCCGCTTTAGGAAAAGGATGCCGAATAGGCTTCCAATGAAATAGTAGAGCGTCAGATCAAACGCGTTTGGCAAGTTGTAGGCCGCCAAGACAGAAAGGATCAAGGCAAAAGCCATAGCAGCCTGCGAACTGTATAGGGTTGCTACCAGCAGACTAAAACCGGCCACGGGGAAGATGTAGGGAATCACTGTTCGATTAACAACAATAAGGCGGGCCGCCAACAGGAACCCCAGGAATAAAATCGCAACAAGAGTGAGCCCTCGCAAGTCTTCTAATAATCCGGGGCGATATCGAAGGTACAGCGCTGCCAAAACAAAACATGCCGCAACCAAAGCTGCAGCGCCCAAATAATCCTGCCAGCGAGCTTCAGGTTGAAGCAGCCCGAATTGCTGCAGGGCTTCCACATCGGCGTCCGTGATCACTTGGCCACGCGGGACCAGAACTTCGTTGCTCAAAAAAGTGCGCACAACAGGTTGCACTGCCGCCCTGGCCTCATCCCTTACTTGCTGCGTCAGCGTTTCCGAGTAAAAGCTGTTCGGAGCCACAAACGCGGAAGCCAACGCAGCAACAAGTTCGGCTTGCCCTGCGGGTATAGACAGGCTCACTAGCGCGGGGATGCCGCGGCGGGCCTCCTCGAGACGGTTCTGCCGGATGCTGCTTCGCATCACTTGCTCAAGCACAACGATGCTTTCCTGCTGAACGGCCTGCCATTCGCTCTCGCTCAATAGCAAGATGTCCTGAGCGCTTTCCTGGCCGAGGTTTACATTTTGCAGCGCAGTCAAGTCCAGGAGTTTTTGTTCCGTGGTCGCATAAGTATCCTGCCGGACGTTGGCAATGAATCGAAGGGCAGCATGTAAACGCTCAAGCTGCTCACGAGCTACATTTGCGTCGGGGGGTCCGTAGACCGGCGCCACGGACTCTGCACTTTCCTGCCGCCGCTCCTCAGTGAGCACTTCAGATTGATAAGTTAAGGCGCGCGGCGCCAAAATGTCCTGGCCTGAAACGTCCCCTGCCTGCAAGCTCAAACTCGCCTGTCGCGTCGAGAACGGCATGACGATCACAAGCAAGGAGAACGCCGCGCATGCCAGCCACATCGTTGCCAAGAAGATGCGGCGGCGAGTTGCCCCGCGCACCAGGCGCCGGGAGGAGGGTTGGCTGGACATGGTTTAAGGAACGGTTTAAGCGGAGAGTTTGCTTCTTACAGCCTGGCTGAGTTGATTACCGTCAGCGCGGCCTTCAGCCTTTTGCATGGCAAGTTTCATAACCCTGCCCATATCGGACATTGAGCTTGCCCCAGTTTCATTGATCGCAGACAGAACTATGGCGTCAAGCTCTTCCTGCGTCATCGGTGCGGGCAAAAACCCTTCCAGAATCTGGATCTCGGCCTTTGCATTTTTAACCAGGTCAGCGCGGCCGGCCTTTTCCGCCTCTTCCTGAGCTTCCTGGCGAGATTTCAGCTCCTTTTGCAATATCGCGACGACCGCAGCATCATCAAGCTCACCCTTTTTCTGAACCTCCGCTTCTTTAACTGCAGTCAGAGCCACTCGCATTGTATTCTTGCGAGTAGCGTCATTGGAACGCATGGCGTCCTTTAACGCTTGTTCAAGGTCAGCTTTTTTGGTCATTTATTTGGATTATACCCTTGGCGTTTTAACCCATTGGGTGTTTCATGCGATGTCCCCCCAGAACATGTAAATGCATGTGCATCACAACTTGGTTTCCGTCCGGCCCAATGTTCATGATGAGCCGATAACCACTCTTGTCAATTCCTTCTTTCTTTGCAATTTCAGGAACCACGGTGAGCATTCGCCCAGCTATTACCGCGTGATCGGGGTTTAGCTCATTTGTGCTTTCAAGATGCTTGTTTGGAATGATCAAGACATGCGTTGGAGCTAAGGGGTTGATATCTCGAAACGCAGTCACCCATTCATCCTGGTAGACCTTATCCGAAGCGACTTCTCCTGCGACAATTTTGCAAAAGATGCAATCTGTTTCAGCCATAACGCAATATTACAAAAAAAGCCGTGTGCCCGCAAACATCTTCGGGCACATGGCTGGCAAGCAGGTAGTTGCTGGAGAAACTAAGGTTGATAAACCACGAAGTTGTCGAACAGGATATCGGTTCCGGATTGGTCGAACGTTCCCGCATACAAGCCCACATCACCACTCGTATGGGTGGTATCGGTGACCGAGCCAAGCAGCGTCCCGTTTGCGTATAGTGTAAGAGTCGAACCCACACAATCAAGGCGGATGTGGTTGCTTGCTGAACCCTGATTGATCGCTGCGCTTTGACCAAACTCCGTCATACCCACCAATTCCAGATCAGCGCCGGCGACACGCTTCCAGAAGCCAAAAAAGCCATCGCTGCTGATCACGGCGGCGTAGTAATTGGATGGATCTGCGTGGCGGCAAATGATCCCGAACTCATTGTCATCGGGGCCTCCAGTCTTTGTTGCATCCACCTCAACCCGCGTATCCGTATAAGTAGTTTGATTAGGATTGGCCCACACTGAATAGTCCGTCGCATTTACAACTATTCGGTAACCGCCGTTGGCGTAATCGCTTGATCCCTCATCGAAGGTGGATCGATCCCAACCGCTGCCAGTATTCGAAAAATCATCCTGATAAAGTACATTCGTATCGCCGCCTTCGCCATTGGTCGCCTCTCCCACAGAATCGCCCCCCAACGAAAATGAACAGGCCAGACCTGCAATAACTAAAAGCCCGAGCGCTACAAACCAACCGTTGCGCATCTATACTTCTCCTTTCCTCTATGCAAGAGGCCAAAATTTGAGGTCATTCTAGCACAGTCTTCTGAACACTTACTGGTATGTGAGCCCTATCCAGCGCGCCGCGATCTCCGCCTCTGAGCTCTCCGGGCTAAGAGCAATTACAAGATCCAGATGGCCGCGAGCTTCTTCCAGATCTCCGCTCGCAAGAAGGAAAAGCCCGTAATAAAGGTGCACCGAAGGATATTCAGGTTGTGACTTGATCGCACGTTCAAAGAAGGTAACGGCGATCTCGCTGTGGCCTAAAAGTATATAACCTCTTGCCGCCAGGGTGAGTGCCTCTGCATCGGAAGCGTTTTCTTGAAGCAAGATTCTGGCAGCCGGCAATCCGAGTTCCTCGACGAACACCTCGCTATCGATGCTGTAATAAGCGACCGTCTTCCAGACTTGCAGATCGTCGGGTGACAGCTCGGCAGCGCGTTCAAATCGTTCTCTTGCGGCAATTACATCCCCCTGCAAAACCGCGTTTTGTCCCCATTGGATAAGGATCGATGGGTCCTCCGGGGCAATCAGAGCTGCAATATGCAGATATTTGTCCGCCTCATTGAAACTACCTTGCCGCTGCCAATAGAGAGCGGTGAACAAATTTGCCGAGAGAGATTGTGGGTTTAGTTCAAGCGCATGCTTCAGCGCGGGGAAACCGTCTTCCTCCTTTTGCTGTTGGGCTTCGCCCAGATAGGCCCATGCTTCAGCGTAGTTGGGCGTTTCTTCCACGGCTCGCAAGAACGCGAGTCGTGCATGGGCCCATTCTCCGATAGTAGCAAGCGCCCGCCCTGACTGGGTCAGGAGGTAAGCATGATCTCCGCTCAACCTGGCCGCCTGGATCGCTCGGGCGACCACCCTTGCGTTCCCGGCGTTCACCGAACCAGAAAAAATAATTTCTTGCAATAGCGGCAAAGCCTCTAGCGGGTTGGATGAGGCCAACGATAATGCGCGTTCATACTCGTCGGCAAACTCGTCCGCAGTCGGCGCTGCAGTTGCCGTCGAAAGCGACCCTGGCCTAGGCAGCCATGTTCGCAGAAGCGAATTCGGAACGAGCATCGCTGAGATCGCGAGGGCCAGCAGGATTAGTAGGTGCTTCCTGGTAAGTTGGGCCACCGCGCGATTATATGATTCGAACCCAAAAGTTGGGGGGAACCCTCGCGGTATAATGCCTGCGCCATTAATCACAATCCCCCGAGGTTCGATGGATTTTCAGATCAGTGAAGAACAGCGCATGGTCCGAAACATGGTTCGGGATTTTGCGCAAACGGAAGTCCTACCTGTGATCAAGGAGTGGGATCGTAAACAGGAAATGGCGCCGTTTATCCTCCCGCGCATGGCGGAATTAGGCATTCTAGGCATCAACCTCCCCGTGCGATACGGAGGTCAAGGTTTTGATTACATCACGCTGGGTCTTGTCTGTGAAGAACTCGAGGCGGTGGATAGCACATTACGGGTCGTAATGTCGGTCCACATGGGCCTGAATAGCATGGCCTTGCTGCAATGGGGTACCGAAGAGCAGAAAAAGAACTTTCTAACCCCCCAGGCAAAGGGCGAAAAGGTCGGATGCTTCGGCCTCACCGAACCCGCTGCCGGCTCTGACGTCGCCGGCATGAAGGGCACCGCCAAACGCGTCGGAGATGAATACGTACTAAACGGCGAAAAAATGTGGATCTCGCTAGCCACCAAGGCGCACCATGCACTGGTGATCCTGCGAACAAATCCTAACGCCGAAGATCCACACGATGGACTGACTGCGTTCATCCTCGAACTTGACCGAAAAGGCGTGAAAACCGGGGATATCCACGGCAAACTCGGCATGCGCGCCGGGTCCACCGGGTGGATTTCGATGCAGGATGTACATATCCCTGCAACCAACCTGCTCGGTGAGGAAGGCGAAGGCTTTAAGGTCGCCATGTCCTGCCTCGACAACGGCCGCTACACAGTGGCAGCCGGCGCGGCAGGTCTCATCCGGGCTAGTATGGAAGCGAGCATCAAGTACGCGCACGATCGTAAAGCCTTCAACCGTGAAATCGGTCAATTTCAGCTTGTGCAGCAGAAAATAGCCAGGATGGTGCAATCCTATGAGGCCGCCAGACTGCTTTATTTGCGTGCAGGGTGGATGAAGAACATGGGCCAACGGAATACGCGCGAGACATCGCTGGCCAAGTGGTTCGCCACGGATGCCTCGTTCGAGGCCGCCAATGAGGCCATCCAGGTTCACGGCGCGTACGGATATAGCGACGAATATGATGTGGAACGCTATCTGCGCAACTCCAAGGGTGGCGTGATCTATGAAGGCACCAGCGAAATTCACCAGTTGATGCAGGCGGGTTACGCTCTGGGTTATCGCAAAGATGCGGAGCTACGCTGCGAACTACCCACCTTCGATGCCGAAGTCTGGCAAAACCCAGCCTGACATTTCTGGAGGACTCATTTGAAGATCGCTGTTTTTGTAAAACAGGTTCCCGATTCCGCCGCCAAGGTAACGGTGGAAAATGGGGTCGTCAGTTGGGGGGATACACCATTGGTGATCAATCCCTGGGACGAATACGCCGTCGAAGCCGCGCTTGTACTAGCCGAAAAACATAGCGGCGCAGTGACGGCAATTAGCCTGGGTAATGAATCCGCAAAGGAATCCCTCAAACACGCGCTGGCAATGGGATGCACCGAAGCAATCCTGATCAATGATCCGGCCCCCTCCCTGCCCGACTCTTCAGCCACCGCTCATGTCCTGGCCGCCGCCATCAAAAAGTTGGATGCCGTCGACCTGGCAATTTTCGGCAAGCAAGCCATCGATTCGGACACCGGTCTCACACCTGCAATGACCGCCCGCATCCTCGGCTGGCCAGCGCTGACCCTGGCGGCCGCCGTCACCCAACTGGACCCTGCAGCGAAAACAATTCGCGTCGAGCGCGGCATCGAGGAAGGGCGCCAAATCGTCGAGGGTAAGCTGCCTGCAGTGTTGAGCATCGTCAAGGATTTCGGTGAGCCTCGCTACCCCTCCTTTATGGGCATCCGCAAGGCTTCCAAAGCTGAAATTCCAACATGGACGTTTGCGGAACTTGGAATATCGGCGCCCGAATCCAAAGTAACCTGGCCGGAGGTCATCAGCCCGCCCAAGCGCCAAGTAACCAACGAAATGATCACTGGCGCGAACGCGGAGGAGATCGCTAGCTCATTGGCCGACAAGATCATTGCAGAAGGAGTGCTGTGATGTCGGGCCAAATTTGGGTTTATATCGATCATTTCAATGGGAAGCCGCTGCCAGCCTCCTGGGAGGTCGTCAGCGCCGCGCGCAAGCTAGCGAGCGAGGCCGGTATCCAAGTGGTTGCGTTGATTTTTGGCCAAAACGGGGAAGTCCTTGCCAAATCTGCATTCCACTACGGGGCTGACGAAGTGCTGCTTGCAGAGGATTCTTCGTTAGCTGACTATCGCCCCGAGCCGTTTGCCTCCCTCATTTCAAGCCAGGCCAAATCTCTTCAACCGGATGCAGTTTTCTTCCCCACCAGTACACGCGGTCGAGAACTGGCGGCAATGGCTGCAATCGATCTCGATACGGGCGTGTTGCCGGATGTGATTGAAATCAAAAACGAAGGCGGCCAGTTCACTGCCCTTCGCCCCATCTATGCCGGCAAACTCCTCGTTAGAGGGGTTTGCCAATCTAAGCCGCAGATCCTCACATTGCGGGTCCGTGCCTTTGGCAAACCCGTGACCGACGAAAGCCGCTCGGGCAAGATAACTAAGGTAGAACCAGCGATCTCGGAAAACGAAATTCAAACCAAGGTTGTGGACTATGCCACTGTAGAAGGTCGTGTCAGTCTCGGGGACGCTTCCATAATAGTTTCCGGCGGACGCGGCACCTCCAACAATCCCAACCTAACCCCCCCTACTGAAATTACGGACGAGAAACAAAAAGAGATCTGGCGCGCTCAGCAAGGCTTCAAGATGATCGGTGAATTAGCCGAAACCATTAGCGCCGCCGTAGGCGCCAGCCGCGCCGCTGTGGACGCGGGCTATGTTCCATACGCACATCAGGTTGGGCAGACAGGAAAGGTGGTGTCCCCGGATCTGTACATTGCCCTCGGCATCTCCGGCGCCATCCAGCATTTAGCGGGCATGCGCACCAGTAAAGTTATCGTCGCCATCAACAAGGACCCGGATGCTCCCATCTTCAAGATGGCGCGCTACGGTGTCGTCGGCGACTTATATGAGGTCGTTCCTGCGCTGACCAAAGCCTTCAAAGAAAAACTCGGCAAATAACCACCCTTTTTAAATGGCGTCCCCTCTCCCGATCCGAGAGGGGTTCTAAAATCAGACAGCTTGTTAAGTCAAGGGGGCGTTGTATTTCACTTAGAAATGTCACACCTCCATGAGAGACTATGGAGATGCGACAAATGACCAAAATAATTTTGGCCTGGGAGCTGCTGGAACAGGGTCTGCCAAAAGCCCATGTTGCCAAGCACCTGGGTGTCTCCCGGAGAACCGTGATCCGTTGGTCCCAAGCCTTCGAGCAACATGGCAGCCTGACCGCTTTCCTGGATCGCTACCAACGCGCCAAACGCGGGCCTCGGCGGAAGCGCAAACGGGATGCCGTACTCCAGCGGCGTATCTGGACCCTGCGCCGCAAGCACCGGCATTGCTGCGGGCAAAAGCTGCAATATTTCCTTGAAAAAGAATATGGCCAAACGGTTAGTGTGACTACCATCTACAAGGTTCTAGGCGAGCAGTTCAAACTGCGCTCCAAATGGCAAAAGAACCAGATCCGAGGGCCTGTCCCGCGTGCCCAGCGCCCTCGGCAGGTGCTGCAGGTGGATACGGTGGATTTTGGGGAGGTTTTTGCCTTCGTGGCAGTCGACATCTTCTCCAAAGAAGGTGCCGTACGCCTGAGTTCTTCCCTGGAAGCCAAAGATGGCCAGCTGTTCTTGGGCCACTGTTTCCCTAGGATCTTTGGCCCCTTTGTGGATGTAATCCAGACGGATGGTGGCCCCGAATTCAAAGGCGCGTTTGCCGAAGAGGCCAAACGCTATTGCCACCGGCACCGCGTGGCGCGTCCCTATCGCAAGAACGAGCAGAGCTTTGTGGAAAGCTTTAACCGCAGCCTGCGCAAAGAATGCCTGGGTTGGGCGAAATACAAAGTGACTGACATCCCCAATCTCTCACAAGAATTACACATCTGGCTGCAGTATTATCACTATGAGCGCCCTCACCTTTCTCTCCACATGCGCCCACCTTTGCAACTGGCAGGTGTGACATTTTAAAGTGTACATTGCGGGGGGTGAGGGGTTATGCCGGATAACTAAACTCCCCCACAAACTCACCGTTCAGCCAAACTGAGTAGGTTCCATCGGCGGCTCCGGTGATGGGGATGGCTACAGTCTCGTCGAACGGTTCCAGCACCTGGACGCAGATTGCAAGCGGGTCTCCAATGCTGTACGCACTTACGTCGATGCGGTTCTCGCCATCCGGCCCGCTCACTTCGGCCGCAAAGGTGTGGCAGGGCGTCGGCAAATCGCCAACGACGTGCAATCGAACCTGCACAGGATAGCTCTCCGCGACGAGTAGCTCGCTGCTGGTGATATACACTTCAGCGCCAAGGGGTTCCGGCGTGGGTTGTGGTGCGCACGAAACTAAGAACAGCCCTAAGATCAAAACAAAAACGAATCGTTTCATCCAAATCTCCTTCTTACCCTATGACGAAAAGGGCGACACAAAAGTTCCATCAGCCCTTGACCACCGCAACCGGGCGCAGACGCGCCACCTTGCGCGCGATGCCCGCGCGGTGAACGGTATCCACAACCTCGTCGACATCCTTATACGCCACGGGCGCTTCTTCCGCGAGACCTGGCAGGGAGCCTGCTTGAATATGGATCCCGCGCGCCTCCAACTCCTTGAGCAATTCATCGCCGCGCACAGTTTTCCTGGCCTTTGAGCGGCTCATCACACGCCCGGCGCCATGGCAAGTGGAGCCGAACGACCGCTGCATGCTGCCCTCGGTTCCAACCAGCACCCAAGAGGCGGTCCCCATGCTTCCCGGAACCAAAACCGGCTGTCCAATCTTCGTGTATTCGTCAGGCAACCCCTTGCTCCCTGGTCCAAAGGCGCGGGTTGCGCCTTTACGGTGCACGCAAACCTTAACTTGCTTTCCATGCATCTCGTGTGTTTCGATTTTGCCCATATTGTGTGCAATATCGTAGACCTGATGTAGTTGCCAATTGTCCACGCGTCCAGCCAGCGCCTCTTCGAATGCTTGCCTCGCATGGTGTGCAAGGATCTGCCGGTTTGCAAATGCAAAGTTCGCCGCGCAATGCATTGCGCCGATGTAAGCTTTGCCTTCCGAAGTATCCATCGGGGCGCACACCAGTTCGCGATCCGGCAGATCAATGCCGTATCTTTGCACAGCGGACTGGAAATCACGCACATAATCCGTGCAAATCTGATGCCCAAACCCGCGTGAGCCGCAGTGGATCAACAAAGTCAGCGTTCCCTCGCGTAATCCCATCACCCTGGCCGCTTCGTCATCGAAAACCCTGTCAACTACGTCAACTTCAATAAAGTGATTCCCTGCACCAAGAGTGCCCACCTGGTTTCTGCCGCGCTCCCGCGCTCTCTTACTCACGCGCTGCGGCTCCGCATCGGCAATCCTGCCGAATTCCTCAGTGCGATTGAGATCAGCCTGGGTAGCGAAGCCTTGTTTCAAAGCCCAGTTTGCCCCCTCGCGCATCACGTTTTCCAGTTCCCTTTCATTCAATCGGTAATGTCCGCTCTTCCCCACTCCGCTGGGGCAATGCCTATCAAGAGCAACGGCTAGATCATCCAACTCATCGGCTACTGCGTCCGCGTCGATCTGCGAACCCATCAGGCGCACGCCGCAGTTTATGTCGTAACCGATCGCGCCGGGGCTGATCACCCCCTGCGGATACTGTGTAGCAGCCACGCCGCCAATGGGAAAACCGTATCCCTGGTGCATGTCCGGCATCACAATCACCTGGCCCACCAAGCCTGGCAACGTGGCAGCGTTCACCGCCTGCTCCAGCGATTTATCGCCCGAAATGGCCTCGAGCAACTCGCGCGTGGCAAAAATGCGTACAGGCACGCGCATATCTTTGCGAAAGCCGCGTGGGATCTCCCACTCTACATCGCTGATCTTTTTGATATCCGAGATTGCAACCATGGCGAATCCTTATACATCGAATACGAGCTGCGCTTCCAGCAGCCCGTCTTTCTCCTCGATCCTCAGATTGTGAAACGTGACCGCTTTAATTTCCTTTTTCCTTTCAATGATTTTCGTCCCCGCGACCCTGGCTTTAACCACATTTTCAGCCACAGCTAAATCAAACTCATCGAACATCGAGCCCTCTTCGTCAACGTAATGCAGCAGCTCGTTGAGAAAGCTGACCAGCAATCCCTCCGCATCGTTCGATTCCACCGTGAAGCTGCGCGTTTCTTTTCCGCCGGATTTCACAACTGTTCCGGAGAGATCATACATTCCGCGTGCTGCCTGTTCGAGCAAGCCGGCCAGGTTCGGTGCCCACACGCGCAGCGCCCAATCCGCGGTGTGCTCAAGTTCCTCAAAGCCCGCTGTCCGCTCAACCATTTTGCTCATCACACTATATAACGAAATTAATGGCGCTTAAGAACGGGTTTCTTTGCCTGATTGCTCGCTCCAAAAAAAGGAAAACGATACAATACGGGCGATGAGCCAGTCACTGAATCGCCTTGAAGCCCGCATCCAACGTTTGATCGAAGAAGGTACAGCCCGGCTCTTCGCTTCCCAGGACACTCGCGGCTTCCTTGCCTCCAGGCTTATCGAGGCCATGCAAGCAGATGTGACCATTGGTGCTAACGACGAAGTCTTCGCTCCTTGCACATATACCATCTATTCCAACAGCGATCACGCCCCTGCCCTCAAAGCCAACCAGGGATTGATGGATGAGCTCACTACGGCTTTGCAGCGAGCCGCGAAGGAATCAAGTTTTCACATCACGGGGGAAATCGTGCTGCACGTGGCACCAGAAGATGATTTGCACCCGGGAGAATTTCGTGTGCGCTCTACTGGCGTCGGGGAGGCGCTCACTGCAACGCAGTCTCTCAAAGCGATCCCGAATCCAATCTTCCCGCAGATTCCATCCGGAGCTTTTCTCATCGTCGGTGGGACCGATATCTTCCCGCTCAAGTTGCCCATCGTGAATATCGGGCGCAAAAGTGATAACCACCTGGTCATCGATGATCCCAAGGTGTCCCGCCGCCATGCACAGTTGAGGGCGATTTCCGGTCATTACAATCTTTTTGACCTTGGCTCCACCGGCGGATCGAAAATAAATGGTGTCGCTGCAAAAAGCGCTGCCCTCCTTGCAGGAGATGTCATCAACCTGGCTGGCCTGCCTTTGATCTACGGCCAGGATGCCCGCGAATCTTCGGCGGAAACCCAGGAATACCGCCCGGGTTCGAACGGTTCAACACCTAATTCCTGATTCCGTAGAATGGAAAATCTGAGCGCATCGTTGTTGCTCGCGCTGCGTGTACTAATGGCGTTGGCGCTCTATGCATTCCTGGGCTGGTGTTTCTATATCCTTTGGCGAGACTTGCGGCAGCAGGCGCAGAATCTCTCCAAGCAGCGCACTCCCCCTCTGCTGGTAGGGCTGCCAGGCAGCGATGGCGTTAACAACGAGCAGCTGCGCTTCACAGTTCCGGAGATCACCGTCGGCAGGCATCCCGGTTGCGAATGGATGCTGCCGAATGAAACAGTTTCCTCCCGGCACGCGCGCATGGTTTATCATCATGATCAATGGTGGCTGGAGGATTTGAATTCGAGAAACGGAACTTATCTGAATGGCGAAGCGTTGGTCGCTCCCGTCGTATTGGCCGAAAAAGACGTCGTGCGTCTGGGGGAAGTGAATTTTACAGTCGATTTTGAAGACATCAAATGATCCCAACGCCATGAACGACCAGCCCAATTTGGCAATCATCGGCGGATCGGGACTATATGCAATGCCCGGTCTGGAAGATATTAAGGAACAAAAAATCTCAACGCCTTTCGGCGAGCCGAGCTCGCCTATCGTTACCGGGATGATGGCGGGACGGCGTGTGGCCTTTCTCGCGCGCCATGGCCCCGGCCATACCATTCCCCCCACTAAGGTGAATTACCGGGCGAACATCTACGCACTGAAATCCTTGGGCGTGCGCTTCGTGCTTGCCGTCAGCGCCTGCGGTTCGCTGCGCGGGGATTACGCCCCCGGCGACGTTGTGATCCCTAGCCAGCTGTTCGACCTCACCCATGGACGCGTTCGCACGTTCTTCGATGGACCCGGCTTAGTCGCCCATGTGGGCGTGGCAGATCCATTTTGCAACGCGTTCGGCCAGCAAGCCAAGGCCGCCGGAAAGGCGGCCGGCGCCACAGTCCATTTGGGCGGCACCTACGTCACCATCGAGGGCCCGCGTTTTTCAACTCGCGCCGAGTCCAATGCATATCGTTCTCTTGGATTTTCGATCATTGGCATGACCACTGCCCCGGAAGCCTTTTTGGCGAAGGAAGCCGAGCTTTGCTATGCAGTCATGGCGCACGTGACCGATTACGACGTTTGGCACGAAGAACCGGTCAGCGTCGAGCTCGTTGTACGCACGCTGCAAAAAAATACGCAGCTTGCACAGAAGGCTGTTCGCAACCTGGCCGCCAGCCTGAACGAACACCAGGAGTGCGATTGCGATACAACGCTTGCGAACGCACTGATCACCGACGCCAAATCCATTTCGAGGGCCACAAGAAAGAAATTGGGTATCCTCGTCGATAAGTATGTGGCCTGAAT
>JBOGUK010000029.1:0-2637 GCA_050695915.1 Anaerolineales bacterium | reverse complement strand
CGCATGGGCTGTGTGGCGAGCATGACCCAGCCAGCGTGGTGAGCGGCATCACCGGCAGTGAGCAGCGGCTCAGTATACTGACCCTGGGAACCGTTCTGGATATCAACCCGCTCACCCAGGAACGATGGTCCGGGCTTGCATCCGTGGCCGGGCAGTGGCTGCTGGACCCGTCTCAGGTGGCCTACAAATCCTCACATGAAGTGCTGGCCGCCATGCAGGATTTACGCATCCTCGGTCCGCGCCATGTGGCGCGTGTCTGGTGGCAGCTTTGCCGCGGCGTGCAGGGGCGCTTCAAAGGGTCTTGGGGTGAGCTGATCGCCGCCAATCAAGGCAACGCCCAAACGCTGCAGCGCTATCTGGAGCAAAGCGAAACCACATTTCCCGTTTTGGCCGGGCCGGTGATTTCCGCACGCTGGCTTGATCTGGTCCATCGCATCGGAGGTCTCACGCTGCAAGATTGGGAGAACTTGCGCGTTCCTCTCCCCAAAGAGCTGTTGAAGGCTGCCGATCAATTCAACATAAAAGAAAACGAAGTGCACCCCATGCTCTACAACGCACTGTGGCTGTGGCCCGTGGCCTGCAAGCAGCAGCCGGAAGATTCCTGCGGCCTGGTTGATTGTCCTTTGAGGCATTGAACCATCTCCGGCGTTGACCGGATTCGAAATCCCTTTTTCCGTCCGAGAAACCAACACCTTTACAAATAGGCCCAATTTCCCACATTTTCGTGATTCTGTGAGTTAATACGGGCAACCATCAGGGGGAAAGACAATGAACGAGTTCTTCCATTTCCGAACTATCGCCCACGAGATAATCGCTGCTGAAGAGCGCATATCTTGGCCTGCTCATCGAAAGGAGAAGAGTCACCAATCAACATCGCAGCCTAGGGCCTGCAATTTGCAGCCACCCTACAGCACCTACAACACCTACAACAACTACTCGCGAGTCCCGCGAGTCCCCAAAGTTTCGAACATCCCCAAGGTCCCGCATGTCTCAATCCTTCAATCCCCGACAGTCGCACTGTCGGGCGCATCTGGAAGGTGTGTTTTGGAGCCAAGACGAAATACGAACACCTTTACAAACCGTCCTAATTTCACACATTTTCAACCTTTCTGTGAGTTAATACCTGCAACTATTCAGGGGGAAAGACAGTGAATGAACTCTTCCACTACCAAAGCATCGCACAGGAAATGATCGCCGCGGACCGCGAGCGGGACGAGATGCTGCGCGCCATGGATGCCATGTGGCACAACCGCTGGGCGCTGCCGCCCAATGTGGCCGGATTGAAATGGATCCACAGGGTGGTGAGCAGCGACCCGCACGATGCGATCCGCGCCGGTACCCGCGTGTTGAGCTCGGTGGCGCCACGCATCACGGTGCAACCCCTCGGCACTGATAAAGCCAGCCGCGATCGTGCCGAGAGGATCGAGCGCGCGCTGGCCTGGCATTTCCGCAACGCCAGCCGCAGGCGGCGGGCCAGCGTGCTGCGCGATGTGGTGCTCAGCGCCCTGCTCTACGACGAAGTGGTGGCGCAAGTGATTTACCTGCCGCAGCAGATGGAAGCGCTTAAACCATTGCGAGCGACCCTGACCCCGAGCGAAGTGAGGGGTAATGGGGAGCGCGGCAATCTCCAGGCCAAATTGGAAGTCGACCGGAGGTACGGGCCGTTTGCCATCATCGTGCGCAATCCGCAGCAGGTGCACGTGCGCTATTCCGACTGGATGCCGGAAGCGGTGGTGATGAAAAAGGTGATGACGATCGCGGATGCAATGGGTTTCTGGGGAGAAAACGCGGCGAAGCTGGCTGAGACAGCAGTGCGCAAGCCCAGATTCCTGGTTGGCAAGCGGCTGCCGGAGTTTACCTATTGCACCATTTACGACTACATGGACACGCAGCATCGCGTCGTGTGGGCGATCCCGCAGAGCGACGCGGTTGGCGTTGCACAGCCAACAGGCGGCGAGGACGCGGCTGCCGTGGAGATCCTGCGCGAGGAACATGGCCTAGGATTCCTGCCGTGGGCGGCCAAGGTGGGCGGGACGACGCTGCAGGAAGCCGGCGGGCAGCAGCGCATTCCGCTGCTCTACTCGGTGTACTCGTCTGGCCAATGGGAGACGCAGAATATTGTTGAAACCCTGCTCACTTCGGAAGTGATCTCCTACACGGCCGCGCCGCGGTTGAAAGTCGAAGGACCGAGCGATGCGGTGGAGGTCGATTACGGCGAGCCGGGGCGTATGGCGCACGTGCCGCCGGGGCACGCACTGGACGCCATGGCGCCGCCCGCCATGGACCAGGGACTGGCCGAGATCGCGCGACGCATCGCCGAGCGCATCGGCAAGAGCACCGTGCCGCGCGTGCTGCAGACTGGGGACTTCCCGCCGTCCACCGCCTTCGCCACGCTGAACCTGGCGACGCAGAGCGGCATCAAAGCGCTGGCGCCGTACAAGGAATTAGCCGAGGACGCGTTGGCCGAGGTCTTCACGTTGATGTTGAGCTGGGCCAAGCATGACGGCGGCGAACTGTCCGCGTTCGAGACCAGCCGCGGGCGGCGCGGCGAACCGATCGCGTTGAATACCGCAGACCTGCAACTGGAACAACTCGTGATCGACGTGGAACTGACTGCCGACGTGCCGACCGACCGCA
>JBOGUK010000028.1:0-3151 GCA_050695915.1 Anaerolineales bacterium | reverse complement strand
ATACTTATCCTCGGCGGTCGCCGCTCTCAGTTCTTCTACCTTGATCTCGTAGCGTCCTGTCTTGGCTGTTTTCTCCGGAGAACGCGCCTCGATCTGATATGCGCCGGGCGCCTCCGCGATCACCGATACAGTTTCTGATCCCTCGATCAAAGGATCACTGTTCACCTCGACGATCTTTTTACCATCAGGCGCAAACAGCGTCACTGCCACATCTATCCCTCGTTGTGCGACCGCTACCTGCAAGTACTGCCCGGAGCTCATCGTGATCTTGTAGGAATGCGATTGGGCGCCAGAGATCTCTCGTTCAACGGGCTTACCAGGTTCCAGCGAATCACTCTCCTGAGCGCTTTGCGTCGCGCTGCGTTCACTGGCGATTGCTTGCGCAGGCGCCGTCCCTGGCCATAGGCATGGAGAAGCCGACAATCCGGCCCAGAGGAGCAAGTTGATAATCTGAACGGCGCGGCGGGTGGTAGGCCAACTCAGACCCTGCGGGTTTGTGACTGGCGTGATTTGATTGAACAAGGCGATGCCTCCGTTGGAGATGACGTGGTCGGGTAGCAGGGCCGCGTTACCGCTGCCCCGCCCCCTAAGAACGCACCGTGCGACTTTCATCGCAGTACGCTCAAGCCTTTCAAACGCCCTCTTCGGAGGACGCGGTTAAACAACTAAGCGCAAGTTGCTTGTCTGCTTGCCAGTGCAATTGCTGATGGCAGGTCGGATGCATCAAGATCAGGTTGGCCATTGAATCATCGCCGCCGTTAACTACCCACACTCGGTGGTGTAGATGCCAACCGGTTTCGGGCGTGATCTTTTCTCCGCATTGTGGACAGCGGCCATTCTGATCGTACCACAGCTTCAGGAGCCTCTCGTATCCTATCTGAGAGCCCTTCATTTGGAGAGCCAAGCGTTCTTCAAAGTAGGACTCCCAGTTTGGATCGTAGGGATTGGCTGCGGCTTTGATTTTGACGTGACGTCTGATCGGCACGTCTGATGCCCTCATCAATCGAATGGAGTGAGGTTTGCCGCCTCGACCCAAGCTTGTTGCCTGTAGGACGTAATTCCTGTCGCCTACCCTGGTCAAATATTTCTTGTAACACCAGGAAAGGGGCTTGTTTGGATGACGGCGTTGCATCCAACCTTCCAGTTCACAGAAGATTCGATAGTCCACATAATTGAAAGTCTTCTTGCTCACTGTCGAGCGGTGAAATAGCGCCCAACCGCGAATCTTTCGGTTGAGATGGATGAGGAGTTTTTCCACCGGTATATGGAGACTTTCGCTAAAGATAGTTTTGATCTCTGTGAGGAAGGCTTGAACATTCGGGCGGGAAGGTTTGATGAGGAGTTTACCCTGGTATTTTCGGATATTGCTGCCGAGGAAATCAAAACCATCGTTGATGTGTGTGATGTGTGTTTTGCTCTCCGATAACTGCAATCCTCGTTCTTTGAGAAAGGCAATAACTAGAGGTTTGACCTCATTTTCCAGGATTTCTTTCGATCTCCCGGTAATGATGAAGTCGTCTGCAAAACGTGTGAGGTTAACCAGCTTGCCGCTCCGCACGGGAAAGTTAGCCTTCAATAGCGGCTCCATTCCATCGAGTGTCAGATTCATCAAGGCGGGCGAAATGACACCACCTTGCGGCGCGCCGGCGGTAGCCGGGTAGTGGACTTGTTGTTCGATGAACCCTGCTTCGAGCCATTTCCGCAGGATCGTGCGATCCATCGGAATATGTGATAACAACCACTGGATCGAAATTTCATCGAAACAGCTTTTGATGTCCCCTTCGAGAATCCATTGCGCCGAAGTCGAGCGGCTGAGCGTCTTAAAGCATTGCTCAATCGCATCGGCGACCGACCGCGCTTTCCGAAAGCCGTAGGAGTTCGGATCGGCGGTGGTTTCAGCAATGGGTTCGAGGGCGAACAGATGCAGCGCCTGGTATGCGCGATCCTGCATCGTCGGAATTGAGAGCGGGCGAGGCGCCCGTCCGTTATTCTTCGGGATGTAGGCGCGTTTCAAGGGCTGCGCCTTGTAATCTTCTCGGCTGAGATTTTGCACGGCCTGCGCTTTCTTTTCGGGCGTGTCAAGCTTTTGGCCGTCCACGCCAGGAGTGCGCTTGCCTGAGTTTTCAGTTACCCGTCGGACAGCGAGACAGCCCCCGCTATATGAACGGGTGAGGATACATTGCAGCGCGCGGACCTTGCGCTTCTTGCTTTGTTGTTGCGCCTGCACGATTCGTCTCTGCAAACGACGCACGTTGCGATTGGCTCGCTTCCAGTTGATGGAATGCCAGTCAAAGGCAGGACGCAGGCTCGCGCCAGCAGCCCCTGCCGGGGCGGCTTCAAGTTCTCGACGAATTCCTGTTCTTTGCGTCGTCGTCATAGTGATTCGTGCCGAAAGACCTCGCGGAAGTCTGCTCGATTGCTCGCGCCGTGATCTTGACCAGAGGAACTGGTCCAGAGCGGCTATCCTGCTCGTTACGATCAGGCATTGGCTTTCTCCGCGATCCTTTACCCGGCCTCTCCTGGGCTTCCCTTGCGGTCAGCTTTCCGCCGCTTGCGGAGCAAACGAGGCGGCGGAAGAGGTCGGGCTTACCACGTTCCGCGTCAATCACAGGATCGTTTAGGTCTCGCCTCTACGCCGGTGGCCATCTGTCCACGATGCAAGATGACTTAGCTTGCATACCGGCCACTCACCTTTTGGTCACAGCGTGTCAGCCTCTTTCGCTGTTCACACATGACGACGCTTATACGGCGATTCAGATTTCTTGACCATTCGATCCGTTCCTAGCCCCCGACCGCCTTGGGGCTGGCAGTCGTCGTCTTTCCTCGCGGATTGGCGACCATCGGGAGATGAGGTTACATTGTCCCGGCAGCTCCGCACCCGGCCGTTACCAACCACGCGCGTGCCGGTAGGAAACCGCTGGTGGAACAGCGGGTGAAGTCCTGCGCGCAGGCTTCACAGTAATTAACGCGACTTCGTGTCGCACAAGTCAGTTGCGTCCCATATGTATAGTGTGTAGTAAAATTCAAATTGCTCGGTCAAAGCGAAAGCTAAGGAAATTTGGGCAACGACATTACTGCTGGTTCATTTTGTCTTTGGATGCTCTTCGTTGGAGCATAACGGGCGCGTTTATATATCAGAAGGAGATGCGGA
>JBOGUK010000027.1:0-4048 GCA_050695915.1 Anaerolineales bacterium | reverse complement strand
GACCTACACAGTCCAACGCGGCGATCATTTGATGAAGATCGCCCGCGAATTGGAACTTGACTGGCATCAGCTTGCCGAACTCAATAGCCTGGAGCCTCCCTACTTGCTCTATCCGGGAAACTTGCTGGTTTTGACGAATGGAGGGAACGATTCAGATAACCAGCAATTCAATCCGGAAATCCCCGAGGTCTTCACAGCTGTACAGCACGAAAGCCTCTTTGCCCTGGCACATTATTACAAACTGGACTGGACCCTTGTGGCGGCGTTGAACAATCTCAGCTTTCCTTACCTGCTCTCCCCAGGGCAAGTCATCCGTCTGCAATAACAAAAAAGCCCCGATTTTGAAATCGGGGCTTTTCTCTACGCTGGGCAAGTACTATTCGCTGAGATTCGGATTGTGTGCTTTGTTATACCGATAGACAATACGGCCGCGCTGCATGTCGTAGGGCGACATTTCCAGTGTAACGCGGTCTCCCAAAAGGATACGAATGTAGAATCGGCGCATCTTGCCGGACAGGTAGGCCAAAACCTGGTGCCCGTTATCCAACTGTACCTTGAATTGGGTTGCGGGCAAAGCCTCGACAACAGTTCCCTCAACTTTGATCGTGTCTTTTTCTTTTGCCATTATTTCTGTATTAACTCCAAACCTTAACTATACCTATTCATTAACATACTTGTCAAACCAAATATTCGGCCTTTCAACGCCTGCATAGTGACACTCGACGTCAAACTTAGTGTTGCAACGATCCCCGTTCGCTTCGCTCAGGGCAGGCTTCGCGACCCAGAACCAAGCGTTGCTTGGCTCTGGGCTGCTCAGGACAGCACCAGACATGATTCTAGTCATTGATTTGAGCTTATACCCCTAGGGTATACTCACGCGAAATGGCGCAAAAGGCGAAGACACGGGCGAAGAAAAAAGTTACGCGAGCAAAGAAACAAGACGAGCGAACTCCAAACGGCGCGGAGCGAAAGGCCGGGTTCGCTACTTCGAGCGGGATCGAATTGCCCGTTTTCGTTTCACCTGAAGATATTTCAGCCAACTACGAAGTAGATCTGGGAAAACCCGGCAAATTCCCTTTCACGCGCGGGGTCCAGCCGAATATGTACCGTGGCCGTCTGTGGACCATGCGTCAGTACGCTGGCTTTGCCAGCGCCGAGGAGTCCAATAAGCGTTACCGCTATTTGCTTGATCAAGGACAGTCGGGGTTATCCGTCGCCTTCGACCTGCCCACACAGATCGGGTACGACGCCGATGATCCGATGGCGCAGGGCGAGGTTGGAAAGGTAGGAGTGAGCATATCCTCGCTGGAGGATTTGCAGCGATTGTTCGAGGGTATCCCATTGGATAAGGTCTCCACCAGCATGACGATCAATGCACCCGCCGCGATTCTCCTGGCGATGTACATCGCCGTCGGAAAGCGGCAGGGATTGGAACCCAGGCAGCTGCGCGGCACGGTGCAAAACGACATACTCAAGGAATACATCGCCCGCGGCACGTACATCTTCCCTCCCAAACCATCTATGCGCCTGATCACAGACCTGTTCATATACTGTCAGCGTGAAGTGCCTCGCTGGAACACGATCAGTGTTTCGGGTTATCACATCCGGGAAGCCGGCTCCACTGCGGTGCAGGAAGTCGCATTCACACTTGCTAATGGCATCGCATACGTTGATGAAGCCCTCAGGGCGGGTTTGGATATCGATGATTTTGCCGGCCAGATCTCATTCTTCTTCAATGTACACAATCATTTCCTGGAGGAAGTTGCCAAATTCCGCGCCGCCCGGCGCCTTTGGTCGCGCATCATGCGCGAGCGCTTCAAGGCAAAAGAACCTTCTTCCTGGAAGCTGCGCTTCCATGCGCAGACCGCGGGTTCCACGCTAACGGCCCAGCAGCCCGAAAACAATGTTGTCCGCGTCTCAATCCAGGCCCTTGCGGCCATCCTGGGAGGCGCCCAGTCCCTGCATACGAATAGCATGGACGAGGCGCTCTGGCTGCCCACGCAACAGGCAGTTCGGGTTGCGCTGCGGACTCAGCAAATCATCGCGCACGAATCCAAGGTTGGAGATACGGTAGATCCGCTCGGCGGCGCTTATGCCATCGAGTATTTGACAGACGAGATAGAAAAACGTGCAAACGAATACCTGGACGAGATCGAAAGCCAGGGCGGCGCCCTGGCCGCGATCGAAACTGGGTACATTCAAAGCGAAATCCAGAACGCAGCGTTTGGGTTTCAGCAAGCCATGGAAGCGGGCGACGAAATCGTGGTAGGCGTGAACGCCTATAAAGAAGACGAGCCAGTCGAACTGGAAAGGCTGCAGGTCGATCCGGCCATTGAGGGCACCCAGCGCGAGCGACTGGACAAACTGCGCGCCGGACGCGATTCCCTTAGAGTAAATGAGCTGCTGAATCAGCTGGAGGCTTCCGCTCGCGGCGAAGATAATTTAATGCCATTATTCATCGAGTGCGTCGAAAATCGCGTTACGCTAGGAGAGATCTGCAACCGCTTGAGAACAATCTGGGGTGAATACCGGCCTCCGAGCATTTCATAAAGGGAAAACCCATGCCGCCATTCGTTAAGAGGATCGATCACATCGCATTGATCGTCGAGGACATCGACAAAGCCCTGAAATTCTGGCAGGACGCTTTGGGGATGAAACTTTCCCATATGGAAGAAGTGCCCAGTGAGCAATCCATTGTTGCATTCCTGCCTGCTAAAGAAAGCGAAGTGGAACTCGTTTCCCCTACGGCTCAAGACAGCGGCGTCGCACGTTTTCTAAAGAAGCGCGGCCCGGGAATGCACCACATTTGCTTCGAAGTTTACGATATCGAAGCCACGATGGAACACCTAAAAAAGCAAGGCATTCGGCTCATCAATGAAGCGCCTGTGATTGGCACGGGCGGCAAGAAGATCGCCTTTATCCATCCGGAAAGCACCCATGGGGTGCTGGTCGAGCTGTACGAACTTAGCGGGCAAGAGCTGCAGATCCGCATGGCCCGCGCAAGAGAGTTCGCTGACCGCGTACTCAGCCAGAGCCAGACGATGGCCGCCGCTGCAATGGAATATCTGCGTAACCTGCGCAACGGTGACAAGGTGAAGCCGAACTAGTTTCGGTTTACGACGAACACGCTGCCCACCACCAGCGCCGCGCCCAGCAGCAGCGGAAGATCAAGGCTTTCGTTTAGAAACGTTACCCCCAGCAGCACACCCACCAAAGGGAAGGTGTAGGTCACCATATTCGAGCGCGTGGGTCCAATCGCATGAAGTAAATAATAGAAAAGAAGATAGGCCACGCACGAGGAAATAATTCCCAAAAAGAGGATCGCGGTAATGCCGGGTGTCGTTTGAGGCAACTGGATTGGGCTCTCAACGAAGGGGACGAAAAGCCAGATCAAAGCATCGGCGAGGGCAATCGGAATGAGAGATTGCAGGATAAAGGAAACGCCTTGCAGCGTCCGGCGAGCCAGGACAGTTGCGGCTGAGTACATTACCGATCCCGTCAACTGGCTGGCGTAACCCCAAAACGTCGACACCGCGTCGGAGCTTACGTCACGCAGCAACAGGACAACCACACCTGAAAAGCCAACCAACAATCCGGCAGCCCGCATCCAGGTGATACGGTCGTCCCTCAAGAAGAATTGCGAGAACGTGACCGTAAATAATGGAACAGTAGAAAGCAGGATGGCTGCGATTCCTGAATCGATAAACTGCTGACCCCATGCGGTGATCACCAATGGAACTGCCACGTTGATAAGAGCGAGCGTGATGAGGGGAGACCAATGTTTCGATGTTTTCGGCCACTCCAGCCTTCGAATCAACGCGACAATGGCCAACGCCACAGCGCCCACCAGCAGCCTTAAGGCAACCAGATTAAAAGGACCTAATTCGTCCAAAGCGATCTTCACCCAGAAGAATGAAGATCCCCAGGCAAGACTAAGCCCGATGAAAGCAAGGATATCCTTGGGTTTCACGGGGGTATTCTAAAGGAGGCTATTTGCGATTTACGATGTACAGGCTGCCGAGGATTAGTACGGCCCCAAGAACCAGGT
>JBOGUK010000026.1:0-14904 GCA_050695915.1 Anaerolineales bacterium | reverse complement strand
CTATTGCTCTGTGGGGAGTCCTCCTTGGGGTAGGCCTAATATTTTTCATTTGGTCGATTCGGAGCGCCCCCTTTTCAGATATTCAAAAGGTGCTATCAAATCTAAGAGCCTGGCAACTCTTGGCGATTTTCCTGCTAAATAGCGGCATCATTCTTCTTTTTACCCTCCGCTGGTGGCTTATTTTGCGCGCCCAGGGGCATACTTTGCCTTACCTGGATGCAACCAGGTATCGGTTGGCGGCGTTTGCAATCAGCTATTTCACGCCGGGGCAGCACTTTGGTGGTGAACCCTTGCAGGTGCTGATGGTTCGCCGGCGCCATAACGTCCCCGGCAGTACAGCGCTCGCAGCCGTCACGCTTGATAAAGCCATTGAACTGTTCAGTAATTTCAGCGTGCTGACGATTGGGCTTGCTGCTGTCGCTGGATGGGGCGCAACCACACTTCCAATAAGAAATACACTCTGGATTTCCTTAGCCCTAATGCTTACTCCTGCTTTTTACTTGGCCGCCATGGTTTCCGGCCAGCGCCCCATTGGCTTCGCCACGAAACGGCTTTCAGGCAGGATCGCCGGCGGCTTGCGCAGAACCGAGGATGAAGTCGGGAAACTGATGAAAACGCAACCGGGATTACTAATTCAGGGCTTGTTGATTTCCGCGATTGTGTGGGCCTTTTTGTTCTTTGAATTCTGGCTGGTGTTGTTTTTTCTGGGTCTGACGGTGAACGTCCTTCAACTTATCGCCATTGTCACGTCTGGTCGTCTCGCCCTCCTTGCGCCCACGCCTGGGGCGCTGGGCGCTCTGGAAGCCAGCCAGGTGATCGCCATGCAATGGCTGGGGTTTGATCCGGCGTATGGCTTGTCGCTGAGCTTGCTGATCCGAGCGCGCGATATCTTTTTCGGTGTGATTGGCCTGCTCTGGGCTGGATTGGGCAAAGGCCAAGGACAATGAAAATGTCTGCTATGGTACGATGGAGCAGGCTGCAAGGAATCGAACATGACGGAAACCATTGAAGTGCAGCGTGTAGTCAGTTCGCGGCTGCCCGCCAAGCACGGAGAATTTCAAATTCTCCTTTACACTAACAATCTAGACGACAAAGATCATCTCGCACTGGTTCTGGGTGACCTTTCTGCCTCAGATCCCATTCTGGTGCGCGTTCATTCGGAATGTCTGACCGGAGAAGTACTTGGCTCGAAACGCTGCGACTGTGGGGAACAATTGGAAACCAGCCTGCAGATGATCTCGCAGGCTGGACGCGGTTTGCTGATTTACCTGCGCCAGGAGGGGCGCGGCATCGGGTTGCGGGATAAATTGCGCGCGTACAACCTCCAGGATGAAGGGTTGGACACCGTTGAAGCAAACCTTGCACTTGGACATCAGGCCGACGACCGCGATTACGATATCGCCTCCCTCATGTTGAAAGATTTGGGCATTTCGCGCGTTGCACTGCTGACCAATAACCCGAATAAGATCGAGGAATTGCAACGGCTCGGCATTGAAGTAGTTGAACGCATTCCGCTTCAGGGACAGGTGACTCCTGAGAATGCCCGGTATCTGTCCACGAAGGCTGCTCGCATGCAGCACTTACTCGATTTGCCGCAGACAAAGCCGTCCTCGAATGGCGGAAATTGAAAGCTGGCTCCAGGAAACAAGCAAAAACCTGGGCCAATCTGTGCGCCCGATCGTGACGCTGAGCTACGCGCAGAGTTTGGATGGCAGCCTAAGTCTTCGTCGAGGCGAGCCGCTGGCGATCAGTGGGCAAGCCAGCCAGGAGTTAACCCACCGGCTGCGCGCCGGTCACGATGCAGTTCTTATCGGGATCGATACCGTCATTGCCGATGATCCTCAGTTAAATGTTCGACTTGCGCAAGGGGATGACCCACAGGTCGTGGTTCTCGACAGTCAGCTGCGCTTCCCGCTAGCGGCAAAATTATTGAACAACAAAAAGAAGCCATGGATCTTTTGCACGTCACAGGCCGCTGAGAAACGACAGCAAAAACTCGAAGATGCTGGCGCTGCTGTTCAAAGGCAAACGAATGCCGTCGCTGCGCACGTTGATTTACCTCAAATGCTGGAGCGGCTTGGCGAGCTAGGCATCGGAAGCCTGATGGTGGAAGGTGGCGGGCATATCATCAGTAGTTTCCTTGCTGAGGATCTCGTGGATCGCGTGGTCTTGACGATTGCGCCGATGTTCGTGGGTGGGTACAAGATCGCCGAAAGAAACTTGGCCAGGCGCGGGGGAGACTTCCCGAGACTGGATGAAATTAAGGTCGAGATGGTTGGTGAAGATATTGTCATCCTCGGCACCATAAACCGGTGAGACGAACCTCTCTTTATTTCGTTTCGCCTCGGCAAGTCGAGCTGCGCGATGAAGACCTTCCTTCTCCCCGGCCAGGCGAGATCCAAGTGAGCAGTTCGATTTCATACATCAGTGCGGGGACCGAGATGCTGCTCTTTAATGGTGAATTTCCCCAAGACCTAGTTACGGATTCGACGCTAAGTTCATTAAAGGGCAACCTGAAATTTCCCTTCAAGTATGGCTATTCCATGGTCGGCTCAGTTTCGGCTATCCGAGATGGTGTTGAAAGTCACCTCAGAAACCAAGCTGTTTTTGCCCTAAACCCTCACGAAAACGCTTTCAATGTCAAGGATAGGGATATGCAGATCATTCCCAACAAGATTCCAGAAAAGGATGCCGTCTTTCTGGCAAACGCTGAAACGGCCGTAAACCTGATCCTGGACGGAGCACCACTACTTGGGGAAAAAGTGGTTGTGATCGGCCAGGGAGTAGTAGGGCTGCTTACAACCGCGCTGCTTGCCAAGCATCCGCTGGAAATGCTGATTACTTTTGAACCTTATCCAATGCGGCTAGAAGCTTCCCGAAATCTGGGCGCACATGAAGCCTTGGACACCAATCCGCAATCCGTAAATCGAGCTCAAGGCTTACTTGGAGATCGGGGGGCAGATCTTGTTTACGAGCTCTCCGGTCGCCCTGAGGCCCTCGACCTGGCTCTCTCCCTGGTGGGCGATGATGGCAGGATCGTCATCGGCTCCTGGTATGGCGAGCGCAAAGCCGCTATCGACCTGGGTGCAAGGTTTCACCGCGGGCGCATCAAACTGATCAGCAGCCAGGTCAGCCGTATTGCCCCGGAGCACACCGGTCGCTGGGATCGCCAAAGGCGGTTTGCGGAAGCCTGGAAGCTGATCGATTGGATCCGCCCATCGCAATTCGTGACCCATGAGTTTCCGTTTGCGGATGCGGGTAAGGCCTACCGTCAGCTCGCGGACAACCCGCAGGAGACGATGGCTGTGCTCTTGATTTACTGAGATCTTGTGCTATCCACAATGTCACTATTTCGGCGCTGTTCAACCTTGAGGATTTCGTAGTAAAACTAGGTAATTAATTCCTGGAGGCAACGATGACTGAATTCCTTCATCAACCCGGTTTCTTCGGCACGAATGCGAACTTCGCCGCTGATATGACCCTGACACTCAGCCTGCTCGTTATGCTTCTATTTAGTATCGGCTTTTATCTTGCGCTGCGCGGTCGCTACGGAACGCATAAGTGGGTGCAGACAAGCGGCGCTGTGTTGAATATCATTCTTGTCCTGTGGTTGATGATCCTGCCCTATCGTGACTTCGTCATTCGCGACACAGGCGGCCCGCGCGAAGCGATCTTCTACCAGGTCACGATGCTGCATGCAGCAGTGGGGTTTGTAGCCTTCTTCTTTGGGAACTTTGTGGTTCTAAGAGGGCACAAGCTGGTTCCCAAGTTCCTTCAATTTAATAACTACAAACCCTTCATGCGCACGGCTTATACGCTTTATCTTGTAACGACAATTTTAGGTGTTGGTGTTTATTACACCTGGTTCGTGGTTACAGCCAAGCCGCCCGTTTTTTAACCATTAGCTTTCTGCCCAATGTATACCCTGGCTGTACAGCGCAGCTTTGACGCTACGCATCATCTGATTGGCGGCGATTGGGGAAAAGAAAACGAACCGCATACTCATTCATATCGATTGGAACTTCTCCTGCAAGGAACGGAACTCAACAAGCACGGATATCTGGTAGATCTGGTTGAACTGGAGAACAAATTGGACAATCTCTTGGATGAGTATCGCCGAAAGGATTTGAATACCCTGGCGGATTTTGCGGGTTTGAATCCCTCATTGGAGCATTTTGCCCGCATCCTCTGCACGCGCTTTACCCAAATGCTGAACGGGATCCAACTTACGGGCGTCAGCATCAAACTGTGGGAGAGCGAAACCGCCTGGGCCAGCTATCGTTTGGAACCCTAAGTGCGTATCGCGCTCGTCATTTATGGCGACCTGAATCAGAATTCGGGAGGTTATCTCTACGATCGATATTTGGTCGATTTTCTTCGAAAACAAAAGCACCACATCGACATGGTTTCTCTGCCACGGAGGAACTATGTCGCTCATCTTGCAGATAACCATTCTCCAGACCTATCAGAACAGATCAGGATACTAGGGCCTGATGTGGTACTCCAAGATGAATTAAATCATCCATCGCTGATTTCACTGAACAGAAAAATCAAGGGAGAAATCCCGATTGTTTCCATCGTTCACCACCTGCGCAGCAGCGAACCACGGTCGGCCCTGATGAATGCGGTGTACAGGAACGTGGAGAAGCGTTACCTCGAAACCGTCGACGGTTTCGTCTTCAACAGTTTCACCACAAAGAAGGTGGTAACCGAACTCCTGGGCGGCTCCAAGCCAAATGTCGTTGCCCGCCCCGGCGGGAATCGACTAAAACCAAAGCTAACGAGCGCGCAGGTCCGCAGGCGCGCGAAATTGCCTTGCCCCCTGCGCATCGCCTTCCTGGGGAACCTGATTCGTCGCAAGGCGCCTCACCTGCTGATTGAGTCCCTAGCTCGGCACCCGCGCGGTTCCTATCATATAAGTTTTGCAGGCAGTGAAGACGTCGAGCCTGCCTACTGCGTCTGGTTACGTAAGCTTGCCATCCGGCATCGAGTGGAAAGCGAAGTGGAATTTCGCGGCCATTTGGCGCAGAGTGAGTTGGTGCGGCTTCTGGAAAGCAGTCACGTGCTTGCGGTTCCCTCCAGCTATGAAGGCTATGGAATTGCCTACATCGAGGGTATGGGATTCGGATTGCCCGCGATCGGAACGCGGGCCGGCGCCGCGTCCGAAATCATCGCGGACGGACGCAATGGATACCTTATCGTCCCCGATGACGTCGAAGCGCTCAAAAGCCGCCTGGAATATCTCAATTCCAATCGCGATGTTTTGCTAAAAATGAGTTTCGAGGCGCTTAAGCATTTTGAAAGCCATCCGACCTGGGCGAAAAGCATGCGTCGCGTGAGAGAATTTCTTTCCAGCTATAATTCGAATTCAATCCATTCACCTTCATCCCGGAGGAAGTCATGAGCGAAAGGTCGACCCGCTTTATTATCATCTTGCTCACCCTTTTCACTGCGGCTGTGCACGGCGTCGTGCTGAACATGCAGATGGGCCACCTCGATCCCTTGTTCACGCTGAATGGCCTTGGCTATCTCGCATTGCTGGGAGCGTTGCTCTATCGTTTCCCCGCAAACCGCCAAGTGCTCCTGCATTACGTGTTCATGGGCTATACACTCACCACCATTCTCGCCTGGGTCGCAATCGGTGAGCGCACCACCCTGGGTTACTCTACTAAGCTGGTAGAAGTTCTGCTCATCGTCTTCCTGTGGTTGAACCTAGGACGCGTGAGGGCAAGCGAAAAATAAATCCTTCCCATAACTGAATAATTGTGAAATTTTCGGCGCTGGCTGGCTTGGCTCGATCGCTGCTGATGTATTACGCCATCCCAGGGAGAGCCGCTGCCTGGCGCGGCTTTTACCGTCGCTTCTTTATTGCGAGGGATTTGTGTTTCGATATCGGCGCTCATGTGGGCAATCGCACAGCAGCCATGCTTGCTCTGGGCGCGCGCGTCGTTGCAGTTGAGCCCCAACCGCTCTTCGCAAGAACACTGAAGCGTCTGTATGGATCCAACCCGAACTTCCACCTCGTTGAGAAAGCTGTCAGTTCATTTCGAGGACGGCGCGAGCTGATGATCAGCCACCAAACCCCCACGGTTTCCTCGCTATCGAAAGAGTGGGTTCGTCAGGTTGCGCCGGCTCCTGCGTTTGCGAACGTGGATTGGGACGAGCAGTTTCTTGTCGATGTTGTCACCCTTGATGCGCTGATATCTGAATATGGATCGCCGGCATTCTGCAAGATTGATGCCGAAGGTTCTGAACTGGAGATCCTTATTGGACTTTCCCAGCCGATCCTGACGATTTCATTCGAATATCTTCCCCCGTTTGCGGATAGAGCGGTGGAGTGTCTGGATCGCCTTTCGGTCCTGGGTAGTTATCGTTTCAATCTGATCAGCGGGGAGCATCCCCGTTTTGTGTTCAACGACTGGACCGATTCGAGCGAACTCACACGATTTCTTGAGGAATTAACACTGACCGAGCGCCCGGGGGAAATCTACGCGCGCCTAAATGCCTTAGTATGACGCCCTTCGATTATCAGCGCTACCTGGCTTCCAAGCGCACGGTTGAGCAACGGGCCCTAAATCAGTATGTTTGGGACTCAGTGATTGACCACCTGAGGAGAATCGTTAAATTTCCTGTGCGGGTACTGGAGTTGGGAGCTGGGATTGGCTCCATGGCGCTGCGACTCACGGATGAGGCTGGAGATCTGGGCGTACACTACTCGTTGGTCGAAAGCTCTCAGGCGAGCTTAGAAAGAGCTCGTGAGGGGTTTGAAACCAAAAACAGCACGTGGAAATTCGAGTTCTTCCGGGAAGATATTTACGAGTTCTTGCGCGCGCGCCCAGCCGAAAGGTGGGATGTGCTCGTCGCTCATGCGGTCCTCGATCTCCTGGATCTCGCTGCTGCAATTCCGCAATTCCTGACGCGCATCAAGCCGAATGGGTATTTCTATTTTCCTATCAACTATGACGGGCTAACTATTTTTGAACCAAAAGTTGACGACTCATTCGAGGAGGAACTCCTGGCGGCATATCATCGTTCGATGGATCAGCGCTCGGTGGATGGCAAGCCTTCCGGTGATTCCCATAGCGGCAGGCGTCTTTTATCGACTTTGCAATCCAATGGTGCCGGGATCCTGGCCGCCGGCGCCTCCGATTGGGTTGTTTTCCCCACGGATGGCAAATATCCTGCGGATGAAGAGTTTTTCATGGAGTGCATTTTGCAAACCATGGAGGACGAGCTGCGCAAAGTAACGGATCTGGATCAGACGCGACTCGGCAAGTGGCTGAAAACCAGGCGGGACCAACTGGCGAAGGGCGAACTAATTTACGTTGCGCACCAACTAGACGTATTTGGCGCTGTGCGCAGGTAGAATCCGCGGGAGGTTGAATGGAAACGGAACGAATAAAAATACGACCTGCCCGCGGGTTTGCGCAGAGCGCCCTGGTTTCGGGTTACCTGACGCTGGTGTTTATTGCGGGATGGATTGTCTTCGCGGACCAATGGACGAAAACGTGGGTGCGCGAAAACCTGGCCTACGGCGAAAGCTGGATGCCCTGGAGCGCACTGTCGCCTTATGCCCGGGTCTTGCACTGGCGCAACACCGGTGCGGCCTTTGGCATGCTGCAAGAATGGGGCGGCATATTCACGATCCTTGCTATCATCGTGGCGCTGATGATTGTTTATTATTTCCCGCGCATTGAACGCGGCGACTGGCCATTGCGCCTGGCGATGGGTCTGCAACTGGGTGGTGCGCTTGGCAACCTGGTGGACCGCCTGCAGCACGGCTACGTGACCGATTTCATCTCTATTGGAAATTTCCCAATCTTCAACGTGGCCGATTCAAGCATCACCGTTGGAGTGGTGATCTTATTGTTCAGCGTATGGTTCGGGGATTCGCCGGCAAACGATTTGGATGACACAACACCTTAGATTTCAGGTGGAGGATGGAGCCAATGAGCGATTGGACCGATTTTTGTCCGATCATAATCCACAACATTCGCGAGCGCGCCTGCAAGCGCTGATCAAAGGCGGCCATGTCCACGTGGATGGACGGATCCTTTTGAAGGCTGGTTATACGCTTGGGGGCGGTGAGGTGATTGAGCTGGAAATACCGGCTGTCACTTCTACGGATCTGATTCCGGAAGACATTCCGCTGGATATCGTATTCGAGAACAAAGATGTAATCGTGATCAATAAATCTGCCGGACTCGTTGTGCACCCCGCGGCCGGCCACACGCAGGGCACATTAATGAACGCGGTACTCGCGCACTCTCCGGAGATTGAGGGGATCGGTGGCGAACTCCGCCCTGGGTTGGTTCACCGTTTGGATAAGGACACTTCCGGTTTGATAGTGCTCGCTAAAAACGAACAAGCACAGAACCATTTGCAGGCTCAATTCCAATCTCGCGACGTGGCGAAGACGTACATTGCTTTAGTGGACGGACACCCGCCCAGCCGCGTTGGGCGAATCGAAGCACCCATTGGGCGCAGCCCCGCGGATCGCAAGCGCATGGCGGTTGTGGCTGCAAAGAAGGGGCGAGCAGCCAGGACGGATTACCGGGAAATTGAGCGATTTGAATCCCACAGCCTGCTGGAAGTTCAGCCGCATACGGGTCGCACTCACCAGATCCGCGTCCATCTTGCAACTATTGGTTGCCCGGTTGCAGGGGACAGAGTGTATGGAAGACGCAAGCCAACCCTGCCGTTGCAAAGGCAGTTTTTACACGCCGCTCGTCTAAAGCTGACTCTTCCAGGCAAAAATTCTGCGCGCACTTTTGAGGCGCCGCTGCCGCCCGACTTGCAGTCAGTCCTCGAAACATTGCGGTCGCCGCTCGGTCAAACCGCTTAGAATTCACATCTCATGGACCTCATTGATCTACGCTCCGATACTGTCACCTGGCCAACGGCGGAAATGCGCCAGGCCATGGCGAACGCCCAAGTGGGGGACGATGTCTATGGCGAGGATCCCACCGTTAATCGCTTGCAGGAACTGGCGGCCGAGCGCATGGGGAAGCAAGCAGCTCTCTTCGTGCCCTCTGGCGCCATGGGCAACCTAACGGCGCTGCTCGCACATTGTCAGCGCGGCGACGAAGCCATCCTTGGCGATCTGGCCCATCCATACCTTTACGAACAGGGCGCCATGGCTGCGCTCGGCGGTATACATCCCCGAACACTGCGAAATCGTTCAGACGGCACGCTGGATCTTGAGGAGATTCGCCTGGCGATTCGCGATGACGATCCGCACTACCCAACTACGCGGTTGATCGCACTCGAAAACACGCACAACCGCTGCAACGGAGTTCCCCTGTTTGCTGATTACATCAGCTCCGTCGCGGCCATTGCAAAGGAACATGGCCTGGCTTTACACATTGATGGCGCGCGCATCTTCAATGCGGCTGTGGCGCTTGGCGTGCCCGCCAGCCAACTGGTCGCTGAAGCGGATTCTGTTACTTTCTGTTTAAGCAAAGGGCTTTGCGCACCTGTAGGTTCTGTCCTGTGTGGGTCGAAGGAATTCATTCGCAAGGCCCTCCGCGTGCGTAAGCAGCTCGGCGGCGGGATGCGCCAGGCGGGCATCATCGCCGCCGCGGGCATCGTTGCCCTGGAAAAGATGGTCGACCGTTTGGTCGAAGATCATGTGCGCGCCCAAACTTTGGCGTCTGGCCTGGCGCAGATCGGGGATTTGGAAGTTCCCAGTCCCTACACTAACATTATTCGCTTTCAGCTTGCAGAATCTTCGAAGATTAGGCCTGAACAACTTCTCGAAAGTTTCAAGAAAGATGGAATCCTTGTGGGCCGAGGCGGTCCCTGGGGCTTTCGCGCGGTAACCCATTACTGGATCGATGACGCCGCTATTGAAAAGACTCTTAAATCGTTTAACAAAGTCTTCCGAGACTAGGCGCATTATCTGCATCCCGCGCCGAAGGCGCGATGTTATAATCCAATCCTTATACCTGCTGATCCCCCTCTTACTGTTAATAGTGGAGCTCATGGATGGGTGATTTCCTCACCTTGGAAGAAATAGAAACTGCTGCCCAACAAGTAGAAAAGAAGACCAGTCATCAACCTCGAGTAGGGTTGATTTTGGGTTCCGGGCTCGGGCCATTAGCCGGGGCCATTGAAGGTCCCGACGCGATTCCTTACAGCGAAATTCCCGGCTGGCCTATCTCCAGTGTGGAGGGACATGCAGGCCGCCTGATGCTCGGAAGCCTCGAAGGTCAGACCGTTGTGGTTATGCAAGGACGCACTCACTTTTACGAAGGCTATGAAATGACCCGCCTCGGTCTTCCTGTGCGCGTGATGCAAAAATTAGGAATTGAAATCTTGATCATTACCAATGCAGCCGGCGCCGTGAACCCTGATTTTGAGCCGGGTGAACTGATGATGTTGACCGATCATTTGAATCTTATCGGCATGGCAGGACAGAATCCGCTGCGGGGCCCGAATCTCGAAACCCTGGGCCCGCGCTTTCCCGATATGAGCAAGGTCTATGATCGCGAGTTGCAATCCATCGCACGACAGGTAGCAAAGGAAGAGAAAATAGGATTGCGGGAAGGTGTTTATTCTTGCTTGGCAGGACCAAGCTTTGAGACCCCTGCCGACCTGCGTTTTCTGCGCTCTGCCGGCGTCGATGCAGTAGGCATGTCCACGGTTCCTGAAGCGATCGTCGCCAGGCACTCTGGAACTCGAGTTCTGGGTGTTTCGGGCATCAGCAACAAGGCCAACCTGGACGGCGCCACAGAGACCACGCATGAAGAGGTCCTCGAAGCTGGCCAGGTTTTGGTCCCGAAACTTACTAAACTATTGCGCGGGGTGCTACGTAAGCTTTAACGGCGTTCGTTCGTTGGCATGGCAGAACTTTTACGCTTTTTGGTCCAATATGAAGCGGTCCTTTATTTCATTTTGGGGATCGCCGGGATCATTTACTTCTACCGCTTTTGGTTGGCCTGGCAAGAAGTCCGGCTCGCAATTTACGGACTTGAACGTGAGGCCTCGCGGGCCCGACTCAATCAATACGCAGTTATTTTGTTTGCGCTTCTCTTTATTAGTATGGTCGTTTTTATCATGGTCACCTTTGTAGCCGCGACCCTTCCTGCCCAGGCGCTGCTGGCAACGCCAACGCTTGACCTCACCTTTGCGACTCCAGGCGCCGAGACAACCCTCACCCCACCGGTTGGCGATGAAGCTGCCTTGGCCACGGCGACGCCGCTGCCTACAGTAAGCATCGATCCGGCTGGCTGTATTCCGAACCGGCTGATTATTTCATCACCTGAGGAAGGAGAAACTTTGCAGGGCGCCGTGGAAGTGCGCGGCACGGTGGACGTGACGAACTTTGGTTTCTACAAGTTTGAGGTCGCCCGTGCGGAGGAAGAACTTTGGCTTACCATTCAAGCCGGACGCAGCATTGTTCGTGATGATGTTTTAGTGGAGAACTGGGATACCTCCCGGCTCCCCCCGGGCGCTTATGTGCTGCAGTTAATTGTCACAGACAACGCTGGCGAGGAATTACCCCCTTGCCGCATTCCCGTGAATATTGCACCGCCGACCGATGATGAATAATCAGGCTCAAGTTACCGTTCGCCCGGCTGTTGAGGATGATATTTTTGCCATCCTTACGCTGGATCATGGTTATTCGACAGAATTCGTCTGGCAGATGGAGATGGAGCAGGGCGCGCTGAAATCCGGGGCGCGCTTCCGAGAAGCGCGGTTGCCGCGGCCGATGCAGGTTAATTACCCGCGGGCCAAGGAGGCGTTGGAGGCCAACTGGAAAGAGCGCTCCGCTTTGATGGTAGCCGAGGACGCGGGAAAGCTGGTTGGATACACAAGCCTTTCGCTTGGGCTGGCGCCGGGAGCAGCCTGGCTCACTGATCTCGTGGTGGGCGGTTTCCACAGGCGCAAAGGGTACGGAACGCGGCTTGTGTTGGCAGCCCAGACGTGGGCGGTGACGCACGGGTTGGAGCGTTTGGTCTTGGAGATGCAATCCAAGAATTACCCCGCCATTCGCATGGCTCAGAAACTTGCTTTTGAATTTGCCGGGTACAACGATCGCTTTTATCCAAATCAGGACATTGCCCTCTTTTTTGCAAAACGCCTGACCTAAAGTTTGAGGTTGAAAAGATTGCAGGGTGTTGAATAGTTTAGAAACGCTCAACAGACTCTTCGAAGCCGGCATCGCCATCACTGCCCTTTCGCTCTTTTTGCGAGCGCTGACTTTCAATTTGCGCGATCGCGTATCGCGCGCCTTTGCCGTCATCCTCGCCTGCATCATGGTCAGTTTTTCGGGCGAAGCGGTAAGCGGTGCGCTGAGCCAGTCGCCGAGCTTGGAGATTTGGCTGCGCCTGGAATGGGTCGGCACGCTGTTCCTTCCAGCCGCGTACTTCCATTTTGCCGATGCCCTGCTCGAAACCACGGGTCGTCCTTCTCGCGGCCGGCGCCGGCTGCTTGTGCGACTTGCGTATATGCTCTCCGCAGTATTCGTAGCGTTGTTGCCCACTTACCTGCTGCTCGGACCGCTCGTCCCCGACGGACAACCCGTGGCGCACCTCGCACGCACACCGCTGTCTTGGGCGTTTTCCGCCTATTACGTCGTGATGATCATCCTCGCCGAGATCATCATTTGGCGTGCGTTGCAGCGTACAGTGCTTTCTGCGAGCCGCCGGCGGATGACGTATCTTTTCGGCGGCTCGCTGGCGCTGGCGTTCGGCGCATTCCCGTTCCTCATTTTGGGTTCGGAGATCGTGGCCGGATTTCCGGGATGGTTCTTGTTCCTGGCTGCGCTGGCAAACATTCTCGTGTTCTGGTCCATTGTGGCGATGGCTTATGCCACAGCCTTTTTCGGCGTACCGTGGCCCGATCGCGTCGTAAAGAGCCGGCTGTTTCGCTGGCTGCTGCGCGGGCCTGTTACTGTTTTTATCGTGCTTGCACTTCTACCTTGGGTGAACGGAATCAGTGGGTTGATGAACGTACAGGAGGGCGTGGTGCTTCCCATCCTTGTTGCCCTCGCGATCCTTATCTTTGGGCATGTGCTCACGCTGGTTGCTCCCGTTTTGGAAAATTGGATCTTTTTCGGAGCGCAGGAAGAGGATGTCCAGGTGCTGCAGACGTTGCAAGAACGCGTGCTGACCGATGCGGACCTGCGCCAATTCCTCGAGGCCGTTCTGGCCGCTGTCTGCGACCGCTTCCAAACGGATACTGCTTTCGTTGCGGCGCTCGACAACGGAAAAATGCGCACCCTGTTGGAGGTTGGCAATAAAGATGTGCTGAGCGGCCAGGATCTCTCTGATCCGGTGATCTCGTCGAACGGTAGCAAATCCGATGTCTTTTCATGGGGAAAGTTCTGGCTGTTGCCGTTGGTGGGGAACCAGAACACAGGACTCCTAGGATTGCTCGGCGTGCTGCGCATCAAGAAATCGAATCTTCCCGCGGAATTAATTGATGCCATGGTTGATCTTGGTGAGCGCGCCGCGCTCGCCCTCGAGGACCGCCGCTTGCAATCCCAAGCTCTGCGCTCACTGGAAAGCCTCGGCCCGCGCGTGGAATTGATCCAGCGCTTGCGCGCTGCGGCGCGCTACGACCAGCGCGAGGTGCTGAGCGAACTCGCTGACTTACCCGAGTATGGCGACCTCGTCAATTGGGTGAAGGAGGCGCTTACACATTTTTGGGGCGGCCCGCGCCTGACGCAGAGCCCGCTGCGCGGGTTGCGCGTTGTCCAGAAGGCGTTGGACGAGCACAATGGCAATCCCGCGTTGGCGTTGCGCGCCATCCTGCGCGAGGCCATCGATCGCAATAAACCCGCAGGCGAACCGCGCCTGACTGGAGAGTGGATGCTGTACAACCTGTTGGAAATGAAATTCATGCAGGGTCGCAAAGTGCGCGAGATCGCCGCGCGCCTGGCAATGTCCGAAGCGGACCTGTATCGCAAGCAGCGCGTGGCCATTGAAAGTGTGGCCAATTCCCTCTTGGAAATGGAAAAAGATGTTCTTGAAAAGCAAATTGGAAAGGAACGACGCAGATGAACAAAACCGACTCGCGAAAAAACAGCGCCGGCGCTTCCGGCCCGGGGGATGGGTACTGGCAATCCTTGCGCTCTGAAGAGCAGAAGTATGGTGTGGGCATCACGCGCCCACGGCGCAAGCCACATGCGCGCCAACCGAAGGAACGTAAAGGTGTGGAAATGGCCTGGGTGGATTGGACGCGTGTGCTGGAATTGCAGGAGAACGAAACTGTATGCTATGCGGAGGTTGTGGGTTTTAACCGCGGCGGCTTGCTGGTGCGCGCCCAGGAGTTCCAGGGATTTGTGCCGCGCTCGCATTTGAAAACGGCAGTCAACGGAAAGCGAGTCACCGAAAGCATGCTGGAACAGTATGTGGGCAAAGAAATGGAGCTCAAGGTGATCGAATGCGATCCCGAACGCGGGCGCATTGTGCTTTCCGAGCGCGCTGCTCAAAGCGTCCCGGGTTCGCGGCAGGATCTGCTGCAAACTTTGCAAGAGGGGCAGGAAATGGAGGGCACCGTCACCAACATCACGAACTTTGGGTTGTTCATCGACCTGGGAGGCGTAGAAGGGCTGGTGCATATCTCCGAGCTTTCGTGGGGACGCGTTGGGCATCCGCGTGAAATCGCCTCGCCCGGCCAACGCCTGAAGGTGGTTGTGATGGGCTTGGAGGCCGAGCGCGGGCGCATTTCGCTCAGCGTCAAGCGCAGCCAACCTAACCCTTGGGACACGGCCCCGGAGCGCTACCCGGTGGGCGCCGAGATCGCCGCGGAGATCACGGAAGTGGTTCATTTCGGCGCCTTTGCCCGCGTGGAGGAAGGGCTCGAAGGCCTCATCCACATCACGCAGATGGGGTTGCACCACCGGCTTGACCCGCGCCTGGTGCTGGAAAGCGGCATGCAAGTGCAGGTTAAGGT
>JBOGUK010000025.1:0-3075 GCA_050695915.1 Anaerolineales bacterium | reverse complement strand
CCGGACGAAGGAAGAGGTTGGTTTTTCGCTCAAGGTTCGGAAAAGCGCGTTGAACCTTGTCGTGATGGCGGTGGTGGCGATTACCCTGCTTATCCTGCTGGCTTACGCCTTTGGCGAAAACCTCTCCTATCTCCTGTAAATCGTAACCCCAAAGTTTATTTGAATGGCGATGTCATCTTGACATCGCCATTTCATTTTGCTATTATTAGTACTCCTAATAGTTAGGAGACCTTTTAATGACACGTGCCCAAAATGCTGCGAGGAAATTCTGGGAAGCTGTGCCGTTGGTTATGCGCGCCGTCTTTTCGGAGGCGCGCAAAGGGGGGCACAACCTGGCGCCTAATCATTTCAGGATCCTGAGGGCGCTCTCCCACAGAAGTTGCAATTTGAGCGAGCTGGCGGAGCATCAGGATGTAAGTCTTCCAACCATGTCTGCCAGCGTGCAGACGCTTGTGGAGCGCGGCTGGGTGGAGCGAGAACGCTCCGCCAGCGATCGGCGAACCGTAACCCTGGGGATCACTGCGCGTGGGCAGCGAGTTGTGAACGCGGAATACCAACGCCTGATGGATTGGACTGCCTGCAAGCTGAGCGCGCTCTCACAACCTGAGATCCTAAAGATTGAACAAGGGATGGAAGCCCTGGTGAAACTGTTTGGGTATCATGAGCACGTATCGACAGACAATCCTCGTCTAAAAGTAAAGGAGAAATAGTGGAGAAAGCAATCCTTGTTGATGGTCTGCGCCGAAAGTTCGGTGATTTTGAAGCCGTGAAAGGGGTGAGCTTTGATGTGGAGCGAGGTGAGGTGTTCGGCTTCCTGGGCCCGAACGGCGCCGGCAAAACTACAACGATTAACATGCTGTGCACTTTGCTGAAGGTGACGTCCGGAACCGCATTGGTTAATGGGTTTGACGTGGTGAAAAGCCCGGATCAGGTGCGGCAATCCATTGGGCTCATATTCCAGGACCAAAGTCTGGATGAGCAGTTGACAGCCTGGGAAAACCTTCGCTTCCACGCCATGATGTACAACGTGCCGAAGGAATTATTCGCCGAGAGAGCCCAGGATCTGCTCGATATGGTTGACCTGGCGGTCCGCAAAAAGGATCTGGTTAAGACTTTCTCCGGGGGAATGAAACGCAGGCTGGAAATCGCCAGAGGATTGTTGCACCATCCGAACGTCCTTTTCCTGGATGAGCCGACCATCGGGCTCGATCCGCAAACGCGCAGACATATCTGGGACTACTTGAACAAACTGCGGGAGCAAGAAGGACTGACGATGTTCATGACAACCCATTACATGGAAGAAGCAGAGAATTGCGACCGTATTGCGATCATCGATCACGGCGAAATCGTAGCACTGGACACTCCCAAGGCGCTCAAAGCAATGGTCGGTGGCGACGTGGTAACGCTGCGCACGTCGGATAATTCACGCGCGCAGGAAAAGCTGGCAACCAGTGCGCAAGTACGCACTGGGCCGGAGGATCAATTGATTGTTGAAATAGAAAACGGGGACCAATTCATTCCGGAAATGATGGGTATCCTGGCAAACGGCAATGGGCCGGTGGCAGTGCACAGCGTGAAACTGCGCAGGCCGACTCTTGAAGACGTATTTATTAAGCTTACCGGCCACGCCATCCGCGCTGAGGAAGCGGATGCCAAGGACGGACTAAGGATGCGCAGCCGAATGTGGCGGGGACGGAGGTAAGAGAATGGACGAAATCAAACGCAACCTCAAAGGGGCTTACACGATTTGGCTGCGAGACCTGACGCGCTATGCGCGCGACCGGGCCAGGATTCTCACATCGCTTGCGCAGCCTATGCTCTATCTTGTGATCTTCGGTACCGGATTTTCGGCGATGCTGCGCGGCGGGAACGCTAATCTTGGCGACATTAACTTCCAGACCTTTATGTATCCCGGCATTATCGGGATGACGGTGATGTTCACCTCGATTTTCTCGGCGATCTCCATTGTGTTCGACCGCGAATTCGGGTTCCTCAAGGAGGTCATGGTGGCGCCGGTTTCCCGCATCGCGGTTGCCCTGGGAAAGGTAGCCGGCGGGAGCACAGTGGCTCTCATCCAGGGCTGCATTGTGCTTTTGCTGGCGCCTCTCCTCGGCGTGAATTTTACGTTCCCCCAGTTACTTCAGATGCTTGGGCTCATGATCGTCCTAGCTGCTGTGGTTACGTCGCTGGGCATCCTGATCGCAGCGAGGCAGCATTCCTTTGAAGGTTTTCAGTTCGTGATCAATTTCTTGATGATGCCTATGTTCCTGCTTTCCGGCGCGCTGTTCCCACTAACGGGACTGCCTGGGTGGATGGCGACCCTGGTGCGCTTCAATCCAGTGGCTTATGCAATGGACGCTCTCCGGCAAACGGCCCTATCCGGGGCGGTGCCAGCGGGATTTCTGGACCAGTTGAGTCTGCGCAGCGTGTTTGCAGATGTGATGTATCTCTTTGGGTTTGGAGTGCTGTTCCTAATCCCGGCTGTCTGGGCGTTTTCGAAACAAGACTAAGGTTCCAAACAAAAACGCTCTCGGAAACCCGAGAGCGTTTTTTGATTTAGCGTCAACTATCTTACTTTTGGAGCGGGGCGCTTGCTCGTGCGGATCGCCCATACCAGTGTGGCAACCAAGATTGCTGAACCCGCCAGTACGCCGGGCCCTAGGGTCGTTTGCACAACAACGGGGGCAATGATCACCGAAACCAAATTTACAACTTTGATCATCGGGTTGAGTGCAGGCCCGGCTGTATCCTTCAGGGGATCGCCGACGGTATCGCCGACCACGCCAGCTTTGTGTCGCTCGGAACCCTTGCCCAGATTTTTGGCTGGGTTCTTGGGCTCATCTTCGATCAGTTTTTTGGCATTGTCCCAAGCGCCGCCCGCGTTGTTCATGAACACGGCGAGCAACTGACCTGAGAGGATGATGCCGGCCAGGAAGCCGCCCAGCGCGTTCACGTTTAGCAATAAGCCAACAAGGATAGGCGTGATTACACCGAGCAAAGCGAGCGGCACGAGCTCCTTCTGCGCCGCGGTTGTCGAAATGGCAACTGCCTTGGCGTAATCGGGCTTCACCCGGC
>JBOGUK010000024.1:0-22871 GCA_050695915.1 Anaerolineales bacterium | reverse complement strand
TGTTGTACACGCCGCCGCAGGAGGCGCAATCGCCCATCGAGATTACCCATTTCGGTGCCGGCATCTGGTCATACAAGCGCCGCAGGATAGGCGCCATCTTGCGGCTCACGCGCCCGGCCACGATCATCAAATCGGATTGCCGCGGGCTGGGGCGCATGAGTTCCATCCCGAAGCGGCTCATGTCGTAGTTCGAAGCCTGCGCGCCCATCATCTCAATCGCGCAGCAAGCCAGCCCGAAGAGCATCGGCCACATCGCGCCCGCCCGGCTCCAGTTCACCACTTTCTCGAGCGTAGTGGTCACCACGCCCATGTTGCCCAGCTTGCTCTCTAATCCCACTCCAGCGCCCCTTTCTTCCACGCGTATACATAACCCACTAATAGGATCAAAATGAATATGAACATTTCGATTAAGCCAAACACGCCAAGCTGACGAAAAACCACTGCCCAAGGCAAAAAGAACACAACTTCAATGTCAAATAAGATGAAGAGAACGGCGATGAGATAAAAGCGCACGGGCATGCGGCGGGTGCCAGGCCCGATGGGTTTCATCCCGGATTCGTATGGAGCTAATTTTCTAGCAGAGGGGCGTTTCGGCCCGAACAAATGACCCACCACCACGATTAAGACTGCGACGCCAGTCGAAAGCACAAGGAGAACGGCGATGGGCAGATAGTCTTGCAACATAATCGCTCGACAACCCTATTAACGAAGACGAAATAACCTGAGGATTGCCTTTTCTCAGTCTATCATAGGGGCTTTTAGGTGTCAAATTTCACAAAGTCAGGCGCTAAAGCAGGACTTCCCCGCCTATTTCCAATGATTTCAAAGCCGCTAAGGTGGCCCGCGCCCCGGCAAAAAGCTCCCCATAGGGAATTGGCGGCTGCCCGCCCTTTTGGCAGGCTGTGATAAACGCCTTCCATATTTCGCGGTGTCCTTTGTCCTGCGACATGCGCAGTCCTCTGGTGCGCCCATTCTCAGACAGGTCCAGGCTGCGGAAATCGTCGAGCACAGCCGTTTTTCCGCCGCTGAAAACTTCCAGTCGTTCCTTAGAGAGCGCACGATCCCCGTTGGCAAGGTACGTCAGGGTACCCAGCGACCCGTTGGCAAAGCGCAAAGTAACTTGAACGTTATCCTGCCGGAATTGGCCCTCATCGGGGAGCGACTGCGCTGTAACCGATACGGGCTTGGACTTCGCCAGGAACACAAGGTAATCAATGAAATGGCACCCCTCGCCTACCAGGCGCCCGCCGCCGACCTGCGGATCGTGCAGCCAATGGTCGAGGGGCAGGGGACCCGCATTCACACGATAGTGTGCCGCAACAGGATGGGTGCGCGGCTCAAGGAACTTGACCAGCCACCGGCTCAAGGGCGCAAAGCGGCGGTTGAAACCAACCGCCAGCACAGGCGCATTTTTTCCGGTCAACACGCGCTCGATGGCGTTGATTTCCTTATCAGTTAGAGCGAGCGGCTTCTCGCAGAACACATGCTTGCCCGCTTTCAACGCGGCTACCGTCTGCTTGCCGTGCAGATGATGCCGGGTAAGGACGGCGACGGCATTTACATTCCTGTCATTCAGGATTCTTTCCGCGTCGCTGGTCGCGTAGCGGAAGCGGTAACGCTTCGCGAGGTCAGCGGCCTGTTGGCCGCTGCCTGAGGCGATACTCACAAGCTCGAGATCTTTCAAGCCTTTCACGGCCGGCAGCAAAGTGTGCCGCGCATAGTTGCCCGCGCCGATAACTCCGAGTCGAACCTTTCCTTTAGCGATTGGCCTGGCTGCTCCAAACTGAATCGTCTTCCCAGCCGATACTTTGCCCGCGGTATCTGGGTACGTAATCAGCATGCCCAGAAATGGTGTGCTCCCGCGGATCAATTCATAGGCCTGAACGGCCTTTTCGACAGGAAAGCGGTGGCTGATTAATGAATTTACATCAACCGTGCCGTTCCCAAGGAAATCCACGAACGCCTGCAAGTTGCGCCCCTCCGTCCAGCGAACGTACGAGATTGGGTAATCGTGTCCCTTTTCCTCGTAATTTGCATCGTAACGCCCCGGTCCGTAAGAACGCGAAACTACAAGGGAAAGTTCTTTGTCGTAATAACTGCGTCGCGGTACCTGCATTCCTACCGCCCCGATCACCACCACCTTGCCGAGATCACAGGCTATCTGGCCAGCAAGCTTGACGGGATCGTTCGAGTCCGTATCCGCGCAGATCAATACAACATCCATCCCGGCCCCACGGCTTTCCGCCGCTGCGGCTGACTCGGCCTGGTTGCGCAAAATGGCGCGAACGCCGCGCTTCTGCGCTAGTTCAACTCGGGTCTTCTCCAAATCAATGCCCAGCACATTGCATCCTGCCGCCTGCGCAATACTGGCGGCAAGCTGACCCAGCAGGCCCAGTCCGATCACCGCCACGTTTTCCCCCAATTGCGCGCCCGACAAACGGAAGCCATGCAAAGCAATCGAGCCCAATGTGGCAAAGGCAGCCGATTCAAAATCAACGTTCTTCGGCAATTCAGCTAGCAAATTCTTCGGAACCACGGCGTATTCTGCGTGCACCGCGTACCCGCCGCCTGCGCACGCCACTCGTTGCCCAACCCGGAAGCTTTGCCCACCCGCGCCCAGTTCTTCGATAGTCCCTGCTGACGAATACCCAAGCGGCATGGCCTCGTTCAAGCGGCCTAACGTAGCCTGGGTCGTGCTTAGGATTCCTTCGCGCCCTGCTTTTGCGATGAACTGGCGCATCAGATCCGGCCGAGAACGCGCCTTGCCCACCAGTGATTTCCCCGCGAATTCCACCAGCGCCCGCTCGGTGCCCGCAGACACCAATGAGGCCGCGGTGCGCACGAGAACGAACCCTGGGCCTGGAGTAGGAATCGGGACCTCCGCCAGATGCGGTTTCTGGGCGCGCAAATCTTGTAATAACTGTTTCATGGAATTAAGTTTGGGTGAACTGCGCGGATTTTATCATGTGGTCTTTTTTGAGTTAAAAACCCGAATGCTATAATGCCAAACCGTCATGGCTGACCCGCGCATCGAATCATTTGCCCGCATTCTTGTAGAATATTCCACGCAGATCGAAAAGGACGATCGCGTATTTATCGAAGCCACCACGGAAGCCGTTCCACTCGTGAGCGAACTCTACAAACAAATCTTCCAGCGAGGCGGCCATCCATACCTGCAGATGACCATACCTGAGCAGCTCGATCTCCTATATCGCTTCGGCGATATGGAACAGGCGCGCCACACCAACGAGCTTATGGCTCACGCTTACGAAAACTTCGAAGCCCGCATTCGCATCTGGTCGCAGGTGAACACGAAAGCGCTTGGTAATGCCGACGCTTCCAAGCAAACCGCGCACGCCAAAGGGCAATCCGACATTCTCAAGGATCAGTTCGAGCGCGGCGCAGCGGGCAAATTCAAGTGGGTGACCACGCTCTTTCCAACGCACGCCTACGCTCAGCAGGCAGGCATGAGCCTCGAGGAGTATCAGGACTTCGTATACAAAGCTGTTCATGCGCTGGAGAAAGATCCAGTTGCCTACTGGCAGAATCTCGAGAAACAGCAGGAAAAGTACTTGCGGGCATTTGCCGGGCATGACAAAGTTCAGCTGCGCGGCCCGAATGTGGATCTCTCACTCTCCATCAAAGAACGTAACTGGCGCAATTCGCACGGACTGCGCAACATGCCGGACGGCGAAATATTCACCGGCCCGGTCGAGGATTCCGCCAATGGCTGGGTGCGCTTCACATACCCAGCCATCATCAACAGCGTCGAGGTGGATGGAGTCGAACTGCATTTCAAAGAAGGAAAAGTGGAGAGGGCTACCGCGCGCGTTCAGGAAGGTTTCCTTAAACAAATGCTTGCCACCGACGAAGGCGCCAGCCGCGTCGGCGAATTCGCCATTGGCCTGAACACCGACATCGATCGTTTCACCGGCGATATTCTCTTCGACGAGAAGATTGGCGGATCATTCCACATGGCGCTTGGCGCCGGCTACCCGGAAACCGGCAGCCAGAACAAGAGCGCCATCCACTGGGACATGATCTGCGCACCGATTCAGAGATTACGGTGGATGAGGATTTGGTTTATAAAAACGGCAGCTTTGTAATCTAAAATTACTTCGACAACCTGTCAAACCCCCAGAACCCACGCCATAGCGGGCGCATTTCTTCGCTGCTGATGAATGCAGATTTGTCCACCTCTTGCGCGATCTGGTGCACTTTTTTGAGCTGCCTGCGCCTTACACTTACATTCAATAGTGTCACCGTGCCATCTTTTCCCCGCGCCGGGATCTCCGTAACCCCGTAGCCTTCCCCGCGCAGCTTCTCGGCGATCTGGCTTCCTCGGCTGCGGCTGACGATGCTCAACTGCATAAACCCGATCGCCAGACGCTCTTCCAGCAGCATACCTACCGTGTTCCCGGTGGCGAAGCCGGCCGAATAGGCCACGATATAGAGGATATTGTTGAGCTGGCTGATCACGGCGCTCAAAGTCAATACAAAGATCACCGTTTCCGTAAACCCCAGCAGCCAGGCGATCCCTTTGCGCCCGCGGATGGTCATCATAAAGCGCATCGTATCGATGGCCTGGTTGATGGACCTTAAAAGAAAGATCCCTGCAGCGTAGAGCAAAGTCTCTGTCGTGATGATGAATTCCATCAGATTTTCACTTTGGTACCGGCCTTTTCGACGGCCGGCAGATAGAGATTTTGCATGTACTCCTTCAGCATCCGACGCGCGCTGAACTGCGGCGCTAGACTGCGGATAGATTCGCGAGACATGGCCAGCCAGTCCGTTGACGCCTGGTTCGGTGTGCGCAAATCGTAATAAAGCGGGATGATCCTGTTTTCCAGCGTATCGTAAATGCTGTCAGCATCCTCTTCATCCTGCTGATGTGGGTCATCGTAGTCCTTTTCCTCGCCGATCACCCACCCATTTTTTCCGTTATAACCTTCGCGCCACCAGCCATCCAGGATCGACCAGTTGATGGCGCCGTTCAAAGCCGCTTTCTGTCCTGAGGTTCCTGAAGCCTCCATCGGTCGGCGCGGCGTATTCACCCAAACATCCACCCCTTGCACCATGTAGCGGGCTAAATGGATATCGTAATCCTCCAGGAACACGAGGCGCCCGCCGTTCTCAGCCTTTTTAACCGTTCGGTAAACCTCCTGGATTAACTGCTTGCCCGGCTCATCTGAAGGATGCGCCTTCCCTGCAAAAATGAATTGCACAGGACGATTGGGCCGGTTGAGCAAATCGAATAAACGATCGAGATCGCGAAGAAGTAGGTTGGCGCGCTTATAAGTTGCAAAGCGGCGGGCAAATCCAATTGTTAACGCATAAGGATCGAGCAGTACTCCTGAAGCAATCACCTGGACGGGATGCACCCCTTGCGCGATCCATTGACGGCGTGCGCGCTCCCGGATGAAAGCTACCATCTTGCGTTTGAGGTGGCGCCTTACCTTCCATAGTTCATCGTCCGGGATCTCCATCACGCGTTCCCAGATTTCCGCATCATCCAGACGCTCCTGCCATCCTTTGCCAAGGTATCTCGTATACAAACTAGCCATCCGGCGCGAGAGCCAGGTTCCCGTATGCACCCCGTTGGTGATGTAACTGATCTTGACTTCTTCATCCTGCTGCAATTCCGGCCACAGGAACGCCCACATACGTCGTGCTACTCGTCCATGCAGCTCGGATACGCCATTCGCGTGCCCGGAATTGCGCAGCGCCAGCACTGGCATGCTGAACGCGGCGCCCCAGGCGAGTTCGCGCTGGGCCAGATTCATGAAAGCTTGCTGGTCAAGTCCCAATTCCGGCCAAAAGTGTGAGAAGTAACGGTCAATCAACCACAGGGGAAATTCATCGCTGCCCGCGGGCACCGGAGTGTGCGTCGTGAATATATTGCCCTCGCGAATCCGCTCCAGCGCCTCTTCGAAAGTTTTCCCAGACTGCACAAGTTCCCTGGCCCGCTCCAACGTGAGAAAGGCAGAGTGCCCTTCATTCATGTGCCATACAACTGGGTTGTACCCAAGCATGCGCAATGCCCGCACGCCGCCGATTCCAAGCAAGATCTCCTGGGAAATACGCAGGTCCAAATCGCTGCTGTAAAGGCGGGATGTCAGTTCACGGTCAGCGCTGCTGTTCACGTTCACATTACTATCTAGCAAATACAAGGGAACCCGGCCAACATGGATTTCCCACAGCCGGGCATGCAGTGTCCGCCCAGGCAGGTCGACTGAGATCAGCATCGGCTGCCCATCTTCATCCAGAAGTGGCATCACTGGGAGGTCTTCAAAACGCAGCGTGATTCGGCGAGACTCCTGCCAGCCATCTTCGCTGATGTGTTGGAAAAAATAACCCTGCGTATAGATGAAGCCCATCGCAACCAATGGAAACCCGAGGTCGCTGGCCTCCTTTAGATGATCCCCTGCCAAGATTCCCAATCCACCTGCATACATTGGCAGAGTTTCATGTAGGCCAAACTCTGTGGAAAAGTATGCAATGGGTTGCTTTCCGTAATCCGGATATTGGCGCATGAACCAGGTATCTTCCGTTCGCATGTATTCGTCGAAACTGGAAAGGATGCGGTCGTAAAGTTCTACGTAATTAAGATCCTGGGCGGCTGCCTCTAAGTATTTATTTTGAACCTGGCGCAAAAACAAAACGGGGTTGTGAGCCAGGTCTTCCCACAGGGTAGGTTCGATCCTGGCGAAGAGGCCTTGTGCTCCTGGCGTCCAGGTCCACCATAAGTTGTATGACAGCTCGCCCAACCGATGAATTCGTTCCGGGAGACTAAACTGATTTGGCTGTTGTGCGCGAAATTCTTGCATGAGATTTAACCGAAATTCTCCTGACGAAAAAAGTATGTTACCACGCGCAGATTCCAGGACAGTCCGCCTATCTCCCTGAGTTATAATCCGCGTCCGGCGCGCACAAGCTCGATGCCACCGGGACTTTTATGAGCAGCGTTGAGGAAATTAAAGCCCGCCTAGACATCGTAGACCTGGTCTCCGAAACTGTGCAACTGCGCAAATCGGGAAAAAATTACACCGGGTTTTGCCCATTCCACAGCAACACGCGCACACCCTCGTTTGTTATTTTTCCAGATACGGGCACCTGGCGCTGCTTCGGCCAATGCAATGAGGGCGGTGATATTTTCAAGTTCGTGATGAAGAAAGAAGGCTGGGATTTCCCCGAAGCCCTTCGCCGCCTGGCGGAGAAGGCCGGTGTCCAGCTGCGCGCTCCCAGCCCCAGCGAAAAAGCAGCCAAAGAAGAACACGGGCGACTGCGCGAAATCCTGGAAGCTGCCGTCGCTTTTTTTCACCAACAGCTCGTCGCCTCCGATGCAGGCAAACCAGTCCTCGACTACCTCCGCGGGCGTGGAATCAGCAATCCCAGCATTGAGAGCTTTGCTATTGGTTACGCTTCTGATTCGTTTGAAGCTCTTTCCAATCATCTGGCTAACTTGGGGTACAGCCGCGAGGATATATCGAATGCAGGGGTCGTCTCCCTGCGGGATGATGGCAGCAGCTACGACCGCTTCCGACATCGCCTGATATTTCCCATCCGGGATAGCGGCGGGCGCATGGCAGGTTTTGGAGCCCGCGCATTACGGGACGAAGACCAGCCCAAATACCTGAACTCCCCGCAAAATGTACTCTTCGATAAGAGCGGCTTGCTTTACGGACTTGACAGAGCTCGCAAAGCCATCCGCGATTTGGACCAGGCTGTAATCGTCGAAGGTTACCTGGATGTGATTGCCTTGCATCAGGCCGGACATACAAATGCAGTTTCCCCAATGGGAACCGCCCTGGGCGAGCAGCAACTTCGCCAGCTGAAACGCCTCAGCCAGCGCATTATTCTGGCACTAGACCCTGATGCAGCAGGCGACAAAGCGACCTTGCGCGGACTTGAGGTCGCCAGGGAAAGCCTGGATCGTGCTGCCGACCCAGTATTCGATACGCGCGGCTTGCTTCGCCACGAGGCCCGTCTCCAGGCTGATATCCGCGTCGTCACACTGCCTGATGGAACGGACCCAGATGAGATATTGCAGCAAGACCCGCAGTCCTGGCCGCAATTGATCCAATCAGCCAGACCCATCGTGGACCACGTAATGCACAGCCTGGCGCGCGGGCTGGACCTCAACGACCCCAAAGTCAAGCGCGAGCTAGCGCAAAAAATCCTGCCGCTCATTGCCGACCTACCGAGCGCAATTGAACGCGACAGCTACACACAAAAATTGGCCCGCCTCTTAAAAGTGGATGAACGCAGCCTCCTGGTTGAAAGGCCTACCCGCCGCAGAACGCCCGCTAGGCGTCGACGCGCTATCGCAAGCCAACCAATCGAAATGCAAACTCGTATTAAAGAAGACAGCACGTTCAAACTGGAGAAGCATTGTTTGAGCATCATCATCCGCCATCCCGAATTGCTCCACCGAGTGGACCGCGCTTTGCGTGAGGCTGGATTGCCCAGCCTTTCCGTGAACGATTTTGAAAACAGCGATACGCAGGAAATGCTGCGACTTTCGTTAGAAGCTCTGGATCAAGACCTTGTTGAGCCGGCCAGCTATACACTTCAAAACCTACCATTGCCGCTCCTGGATCAAGCCGACCAGCTGTTGTCCAATAGTGAGGAACTTGATCCAAACACGGAGCGTGTATTCGAGGATCTTTTGCGCACCCTCCTCATCCTGCGCCGTCGCATGCTGCGCAAAACGAACGAGCAAATGCGTTTTCTTCAAGAAAACGCTCAGCAGGAAGGCGATCTGAAGGCCAGTGAATTTCAACAGGTGATGGTGCAGAACACACAAACACTGCAACGATTGGATAAAGCTCTGGGACAACCTGTGGCCCGGTAAATATGGAACCGCAAGAAGACCCGCGCGAACTGCCGGAACACGAAGACGAAAACCTCGAAGAGGACCTCGTCCTCGATGATTCTGCATTAGAGGATGAGCTCAGCGACGATGAAGACTCACTCGAGGCGCTGCGCGCTGACTGGCGCAAGCTGGAAGAAAGCGCACGGCTCGAAACCCCCGGAGAACTCGGCGACGATCCCATACGGCTGTATTTGAAGGAAATCGGGCGCGTCAACCTTTTAGACACCGATCGCGAGCTGTGGCTGGCCAGCCGGGTGGAAGCCGTCAAGCGGCTTCGCTTCATCGAAAAGAAGCATCCCCAGGTGATCCGTAGCGGCAGTGAGCCGCGTTCGATCTACCGCGCGGTGTACACAGAACTCATCCGCGCCTGGCAGCGACTCGTTGAGGAAACCAAACAACTCAAGCACAAACCGCCTGAGCTGCTTCCCATCCTTCAGGAGGCCGTGCGATTACAGGCCACTTGGAACATCCAAGTACCATCGTACATGCGCAGCTATTTGGACAACGGCATGTGGGGTAAAGACCAGCGTTGGGACGCCGTCGCCAGGCATGCCTTCGCCATGTTCATTAGTTTCTATGTGTTCCCCAAAGGACTCCTGGACCGGCATCAGAAACAAATCGAAGGTAAGGGCACGCTGCTCTCCCCGCGTAAATTCGCCAGTATTCTTCCGTCAAATGACGAGTTAAAAGTGGCCGTCGCCGCGGTGCAAACGCGCGCCATGGAAGCGCAGATCGCCATCATCAACGCGAACCTCCGCCTCGTTGTGAGCATCGCCAAACGCTATATTGGACGAGGTTCTTCGTTCGAGGATTTGATCCAGGAAGGTAACATCGGTTTGCTGCGCGCGGTGAGCAAGTTCGATCCTACGCGCGGTTTCAAATTCAGCACCTATGCCACCTGGTGGATTCGCCAGGCGATTACACGCTCTATTGCCGACCAAGCTCGCACGATCCGCATTCCGGTCCACCTGTTGGAATCCATCCAGCGCCTGATGCGGGCGCAACGTCAGCTTACGCAAAGCCTCGGTCGCGAACCCAGCCACGAAGAACTTGCTCTGGAAAGCGGTTTCCTTGAAGAGATGGACGTGAACGTCATCAAAGAGGCCGTCAAAGAAAACCGGCCCATCGCGCCCGATCTGCGTCGCCGCTGGATGCGCGCCATGGCTAAGGTGGAGCAAACGCTGCGCAGCGCCGAAGAGCCTATGTCCCTGGAAAGCCCGGTTGGGGCAGGCGATGGCAGCGAACTCGCCGATTTCATCCAGGACGAAGACGCCATGGCCCCGGTCGATGCCGCCGCCCGGGAGATGCTTAGAGAGCAAGTACAAAATGCTTTGGCGGACCTGACCGATCGTGAACGCGAGGTTCTGGAAATGCGCTACGGCCTGATGGATGGCAGGGAACACACGTTGGAAGAGGTCGGTCAATACTTTAAGGTAACCCGCGAGCGCATCCGGCAGATTGAAGCCAAAGCCTTGCGCAAACTGCGCCACCCAAACAGGAGCCATCAACTGCGAGAATACCTGGGCGGTAGCTAGTAAGCTTTGCCTGACGCTAAAAGGGGAACCGAGCCTATCATCCGTGCTTGTCAAGGCCTCCTTCCAGGAAGGTATAAGAACCGCCCGTTTCTACCAAACCATAGGAGATAGCTTCTGATATAAAAGCGCCTTATAGGCGCTTCTTAAACACTTCTTAAGCCATCAGAGGTTGAAGAGGTCCCTCTAATTTCGCCTGGGAAACAAAAACGAACGTTTTCCGCCCATTTTCAGGCTGGCTCTTACAGTTTATTCTTCGTCGTAAAAGGTGTCGAGCTCATCTTCCATCTCACCCTCGTATTCATCCATCGGCCAGTCCAATTCCAGAGGGTCGAGCCACACCACCTCGAGCTCGGTATCGCAGGATTTGCAAGTCACCTGCAAACCGATCTTGGGCGTGCCCTTAACATTCACGTCAGCGCCGCATGAGGGGCAAACGGCTACATTCATGTGTAGTTCCTTTCAGTCAGTCCAGAAGCTTGCGGGAATATAACGAACAACCCGTCAAATGTCCATTGAAAACTTATGTAAATTGTGTCTCAGTTTTAGTGAACATTCTTTGCTGGTCGGGTTCCAGATCAAAGTAGTACCCAATGCCAGCCTCCGTGACAATGAAGCGCGGACTGGAGGGATCGGGTTCGATCTTGCCGCGCAGGCGGCTGATGAGACCGCGCACCAACCCCTGGCTGCCTTCGCCGCCATACCCCCACACGTATTCAACAAGATTCTCCGATGGGATCACGCGACCCGGGTGGGTCATCAAGGCATATAACAATCGGAACTCCAACTGTGTCAGCCGTATCGGCTGGCGGCTCCCAACCTGGACGCTGCGTTTAGAGGGATCCAGCGTAACGCCGGCCTGATCCAACGACGGTAAGCTGAAGTACGGCAGCCCCGAACTGCGGCGCATCAACGCGCGCAGCTGGGCAACTAAAAGGCGGGGACTATAGGGACGCAGGAAAATCAAATCTGCGCCTGCTTCCATTAAGGTGATCTGTTTACTTTCATCCCCTTTTTCCAGAACCAAAACAATCGGCGCTTGATTTTCCAATCGAAGTTGCGAAATATATTCAGGCGTGAGACTCTTGTCGTCATTGGCCGCGAAGAAAAACAATTCCGCAGGCCGATCTTGCCACCCTTGCGTCAATTGATCTGTTTCCGTAATCAGGCGCACTTCAAAACCGGCGCGCTGCAACACGAGAGTCAGAACCGCAGCTTCGTCGGCATCAGGCGCAAATAGCAATGTCAGCATGATCGCGCTGAATAATTAATTGCTATTTATAACACGTTTAAACGTTGGAGGTAACGACGCGCACTGATTCCAGAATTTCGTTCGCGGATTGCAATGTTCCGTCGCTCACCTCACCGAGCATGTCAGCGAGTTCTTTCACACGCGCGTCTCCGGCCACCTCCACAACACGCGTGCCCGTGCGCCCGTCTTGAATTGTTTTCTCCACCTTGAAGTGTTGGTCACCGTACGCCGCCAGTTGAGGCAAATGCGTCACGCACAACACTTGATGATTGCGCGCTAGGCGCCACAACTTTTCGCCAACGGTTGCGCCCACGCGCCCGCCGATTCCCTGATCGATCTCATCGAAGATCAGTGTCGGCGTGCGATCGGCGCGGGCCAGCACATTTTTCAACCCCAGCATCAATCGCGCCGTTTCGCCACCCGAAGCAATTTTCACTAACGGTTTCAAACCTTCGCCGGGGTTAGGCGCCACTAGAAATTCAACTGATTCGTGTCCATACGAATCGAAAGCCAATCGCTTGCCTTCGATCTCTAGCCCCGTTTCGTCCTCCTGTGTTCGAAAATCGACGCCAAAACGAGCCGCTTCCATTTTCAGGTCGTCCAATTCCGCTTCGATAGCAGCACCCAAATCTTCGGCTGCCTGATGTCTTTTATGCGATAGCGTTTGTGCTCGTTTGGCCAACTCAGCCAGCAAGGTTGCCTCGCCAATATCCAGCTTGCGAATCCTCTCCTCAGCGTGCGTAATGTTTTCAAGGTCCTTACGCGCCTTCTCCGCGAAGATAAGGATCTCAGGGATGTTGTCGCCGTATTTGCGCTTCAAGCTTTGCAAAAGCGCAACTCTTTCCTCGGCTTCTTCGAGCCGTTTCGGGTTGAACTCAATTCCTTCCAGATATTTTCGTAAATCGCGAGCCAGCTCGGACATTTCATCGAAAAGTTCCTGCCCGCGGGCTTCTAATGGCGCTTGCGTACCGTCCACTTTCGCAAGTTGGCGCAGGGCCTCCAATACTTCCCCCATGCGATCGTTGGCTGAACTGGATTCCACGAGGCTCTCATCCAGGGCGGCCAGCGCCTGGTTGGCGTTCGCCGCCAGGGCCTCGGCGTTCGCCAGGCGAGTGCGTTCCTCTTTTAATAGTTGTTCTTCATCGGGTTGCAGCTTGGCCGCTTCGATTTCATCTACCTGAAAGTTAAGCAGTTCCATTCGACGAACTGCATCCTTTTCGGCTTCCCGTAAACCGGCAAGCTCATCACGTAAATTCTGCAACTCCATATAGGTCTCCTGGTAAGCAGCTAGCTCCGCATCAACACCCGCGTATCGATCCAGCAATTCACGATGGGCGGGCACACGCAGAAGTGAAAGATGTTCAGATTGGCCGTGCAAATCGATGAGCAGTTCTCCAAGTTCTTTCACCAATGCGACCGTGGCAGGGCGACCGTTCACCCTGGCAACATTGCGCCCTTCGCGGCGGAATTCACGCCGGATTTGCACATAGTTCTCATCATCCAGCAGTTCTTCGCGCTTCAAAATAGCATGCACTTCGCTGCGTATCGAATCAGGAATACGGAAGGTGCCCTCGACGCTGGCGCGTTGGTCCCCGGCGCGGATCTGGCTCACATCCGCCCTCACACCTAATAACGTTTCAACTGCATCCACCAGGATCGATTTTCCAGCTCCGGTTTCACCTGTAAGGGTGATCAGACCCTCGCCAATTTCGAGGACCAGGTTTTCGATGATAGCGAATTTTTGGATACGAAGTTCGGTAAGCATTCCGGCTTCGTCCGGCTAGCGCGACATTTGAATCCCGGACAACCGATAATAGGTGGTCGGCACTGCAATAAATAGATAAGCCGCGGGCCAAAGCAGTGTGTAGGCTGCAGCGAACCCGCCGCCGGCGAACATGAAGAAGAGCGGTAGGGCCAAAAATGGGATGCCGCCCAAGATCACACCTGCAGCCACAATTTGGAAAAGCCGTTTGGAACGCCGCCTACCTGTGACAGCCCGCACCGCTTCTGCAATCACTCCCCCAGCCGCTGGGGCCAGCAGGATGGTAAAAAATCCGATGGCTGAAGCCAGCCACCCGGCCAAGCTGGAAAGCCCCGCAGCTACAACAAACCCGAGCACGAAATCCAGGCTCTTGGCGGTGTCAAACACCTTCTGGTGCCCGCGCACGCACTCCTGGCAGCGGTAGCCGGTGGGCGTGCGCACTGCGCACTTGGAGCAAATGTATTTGCCGCAGCGGTTGCAGCGCAGGCTGGTTTCCCGGTCAGGATGATTGGCGCAAAAGGTGGTTTCAGCAACCGTCATGTTCTTCGACTCCCTGCGGATGGATTGTTATCCATGATTGTAAGCAAACGGCGATAGAAGTAATTAGGTTCCTGGAAACGCAGGAAGCGGAGATTATGTTGGCTGGCGCGCGCTTCCACCCAATCTCCAATCTTTAATTCTGACGACTGTTGCCCATCCACGCTCAACACGCATTCTTCTCCGCGTTTGAACTCCACGCGAATGATGGCCCCTTCATCTAAGACAATGGCCCGATCCATACTGAGGTGCGCGGCCACAGGAACCAGCAGGATATTGCGCAACTGCGGCGGCAGGATCGGACCCCCTACGGCCAACGCATATGCGGTCGATCCAGTAGCAGTGGAAATGATCAGACCATCGGCGACGTACGTAGTTAGTGAATGCCCGTCGAGGATGGCGTCAAGATGCACGGGACGCGCCATCCGCCCGCGGCCGACCATCGCTTCGTTCAGCGCTTCCCATTCACCGCTGCGCTTGCCATCGCGCCACAATTCAACATGAATAAGCATGCGCTCTTCGAACCAATACTCTCCGCTGGCGAGGCGGGGAAGCAAGGCCTGCCAGTCATCCGGTTCAACTTCAATCAGGAAGCCAAAGTGTCCTTGATTGATGGCTAAAAGCGGGACGCCAATCGGAGCGCACAAGTGTCCGACGCGCAACACGGTGCCATCTCCACCCAGCGCGATCACCAGGTCGAATTCCTTCTCACCAAGACGCTTTTTCAGATTCTCATCACGCAAATACCCGACGCTGGTATTAAATCCAAGCGTTTTGAGAAACTCGCCAACCTGCTCTTCGAGTCCCACACCATCGCGTCTCTCCACGCCTGAAAGAATTGCAATATTCTTGATGGCGTCTTTGGCTTGCGTTTCTGCCATGTCGGTTAGTTTAGCATGCCAGGCCCTTAGCCTAGAGGCTCTCCTCGCAAACTTGCAGGTAACCGCAGGAGCGGCAGCGCGCAGGCTGCCGATGAGAGCGATGCATCTCCCGAGACATTAATCCCTGCTTCATTTCATCCAGCAATCGGATAAGTTGGCTTTCCAACTGCCGCGTGAAATCAACTTGAAAGCTTTTCCCAGGGTAGCGAATAATCCCATAGGCAGGTCGTTTGCCGAAGTTACACTCGACCAGAGCGCAATAGGCTGCTAGTTGATAAATGTGGGATTGAAAAGGTTGTGAGGGGGTGCGCCCGGATTTAACTTCGACCGGGATAAGGCCTTGTTTTGTTTCAACCAAATAATCTGGTCTGCCGACCAGACTCAAATCCTCCGCAAACAGCGGTTCAGTGATTTCCCGCTCGATTCCGGTGTCGGAATAAAAGATGCGGCCCTCGGGCAACCCCAACCCTCGCCTTTGGCGATTTGACCACCACAATAAAGCCAGCGCGGCGAGGAAAAGCGCGATCGCAAAACCAATGTACATCGCCTAACTGATTACAATTTGAAATACCAGCAGCGCCAACGCGAGAGCCATCAGCGCAAATGCGACGCCACGCTGCCAGGCTGCAGTTCGCATTCTACGTCCGTGACTTGAATGCGATTCAGATCCACGAGAAAGTTCGCGCACGTTTGCAGACGGCGTACCTTGTAGCCGTAACCACCAGGCCCGTTGGCAGTAAAGGTATTCGCCAATCTCCGACGCCCTGATCCATTGCTGGTTCATTACTTTTTCTCGTCCGTGCCCAGCCGCTCTTCCAGATTCCGCAGGCTGTTTTCCAATCGTTTCTGTCGCAGGCTGATCGTCATGTCGCCGCGCGTGCGTTCTACGAGGCCGCGGCAGAGATCCGTGAGCCGACGCAGGCCGCGGGTCACTGCATCCGGGTAATCCATGGTTACCAACACGGCGTAGATATCATCCATCAGAGTGAGCATTCGCTCGGCTTCATCGGAATGACCATGCCTCAAGATATCCAGGCACCGTCGCCTCAGCTCGCCTGCAGCCTCCGCCAAACCTTGCATGTAGGTGGACGATTCCACATTTAGATCATCCGGCGAAGGCAGCTCCGAGTTACGAACTAACGCCGCCACAATATTGGCTTCCGCATACTCCTTGAGCGCATCCTGCGTGTATCCGGCAAAGTAAAGATCTGGAAATTCCTTTAGGCCCGATATGAGGGCCCCTGCCAGCTCGCGCGCTGCATCCAGTTCCACGTTGGCAGCTTCGCCCTCATCGCGGTGGATGGCGCGGATGGCGTTGGCACAATGGCGAGTGAGCTGGCGCGTCTGCGCCAGGGCGGCATCACGCGCCGCGGTCTGGGCATCGAAATCCGCGCGCACACCTTCGGCAATGCGATCGAGGCGATCCGTCATTTTGGTTCTTCCGTGGGTGGTTCCGGAGGCTGCAGCGAGCGGAATAGATCATCAGCAAGCGTCTTGCCTTGTGGGATTTTGATCTCTCCGAAGGCCGCTTCGTACTTGGACAGATTATCAGCCAGCGCCCGCTCCAGCAGCTTGGCGCTTAGCGGCGACATGAGCACACGTGTCTTAACGAACGCATCGCGTTCGCCGGGCAGCAACCTGCCGAAATCGAAGACCATTTCCGCAGGCGAATGCGAGATGCGTACTACGTTGGCATAAACAATGTCCTGTCCCGGCGCCAGGACCAAACGCGGTTGCGGCCGGGAGGCGGGTTTCCCCGCCTCCCCTTTGGTTTCCTTGTCATCGGCCATCGAGGTCTCCTTTACTGCTACCTATCCCCGCGAGAGTTGTACTCTCGCGGGGATGGGATAGTTCGTGATTACTTTACAAGCCTAGAAGGGGATCTCGTCTTCGACACCGATGCTCTCCGGCTCCGCGGGAGCGGACTGGAAGTCCGCGCCGCCGTCGCCATCGCGGCCGCTGGAGAGGAAGACCACACGCTCAGCCGTCATTTCATAAGATGAAGCCGAGGTGCCATCCTGTCGGGTCCAGATACGAGGGCCACCGGTAGCCTTATCCGGAGTCAGGCGTCCATCTATCAAAACCGGGCGCCCCTGTTTCAAGTACTGGTTGCAGGTTTCGGCCTGTCGCCCCCAAACGGAAACACGGAACCAAACCGTTTCCTTGATCCGTTCGCCGTTGGAACTAGTGTACTGCCGATTCGTCGCCACGCTGAGATTGGTCACGGCCTGCCCGCCCGGTGTGTAGCGCATTTCTGGATCACGGCCGAGATTTCCAACGATCACGAGTTTTTGGTAAGACATGTTCTCTCCTTATGAGTTAACGCGAAGTTTCTCTTGGGCAATACCTGCCAAAGAGGCCGACCTAGACGTGCTATTCACTTTTGTATGAATGGGGCTCCTTTCGGATGAGTGTCCAGTTTATTGTTCCCGGGCGCAAATCGCCCGGTGCTTGTGAAAATCCACTCACCGACTACATCAGCATTGTAAAACAGATGTGCTAAGCTGTCAAGTTTTGGTTCCCCGACAAACTTGGAGAGTTTTGCTTGACAAATCTAGTAACTTGTTTTATATTTTCCATCTGTGAGTCTTATTCATTGTCGGTAAAGCATGCCATTTTGGGGCTGTTAGCCCAACGCCCGCGGCACGGTTACGAGCTGCGGGCGTCGTTTGAGGCGCTTGTGGGCGGCGAAGCCATCTGGGAAGTGAAACCGGCCCAGATATACACCACCCTCAACCGCCTCGAAGACGGCGGACTGGTTCGCCATGAATCCGTTGCGCAGGATAGCGGCCCGGAAAAGCACATTTACAGCCTCACCCGCGAGGGGCGCGCCGAGCTCGGCGACTGGTTCGGCACCGGAGTGAACCCTGAGCATCAGCGCGACGAGTTCTTTGTCAAGCTGATGCTGAGCTTGAACAACCCGGACATCGATGAATATCAGGTGATCCAGGCCCAGCGCGTCCGTCTCTACCAGGATCTGCACGACCTGATGCAGCGGCGAAATGCCGCCAACCCGCGCCGCGAGCTGGCCCAGATCTTTTTGCTGGACAAGGGCATTATGCACCTGGAAGCAGACTTGAAATGGCTGGATCTGATGGAAGCGCGGCTGGACGAGATCAAGAAACAACCGCTGCCTCAGCCGGAATTGCGCCGGCGTGGACGTCCGCGGAAGAAGGATGAAGGTTAAAAGACAAAATACGCCGCAGGCAGGTTTGAGGAATGGAGAAACATGGCTTTGATTATTGCAGACCAACTAAATAAGGTGTACGGTTCCGGCGCGACTGCGGTCACCGCACTCAGGGACGTAACACTAGAAGTGAATCCCGGAGAATTCGTCGCGGTGATGGGTCCCAGCGGCTGCGGAAAGTCCACGCTGCTGCATTTGCTTGGCGGACTGGATCAGCCTACCAGCGGCTCGGTAACCATCGATGGGCACAAGCTGAATGGTCTTTCGGATGATGAGCTAACAGAACTACGCCGCCGCCAGATTGGATTCGTATTCCAGTTTTTCAATCTGATCCCTGTGCTCACAGCCAAAGAAAACGCCGCGCTGCCCATCGCGCTGGACGGCGCCAAATCTGCGGACGCCGCGGCAAAAGCCGAAGAATGGCTGCGCAAAATGGAAATGGGCGACCGCTTGGATCACCGTCCGGACCAACTTTCCGGCGGCCAGCAGCAGCGCGTGGCGATCGCCCGTGCGCTGGTGGCGAATCCATCCCTGATCCTGGCGGATGAGCCCACCGGCAACCTGGACACGCGCGCCTCAGACGAAATCGCTTTGGCGCTGCGCCAGGTGGCCGACGAATGGGGCCGTGCGGTGGTGTTGGTAACGCATGACCCGCGCATCGCGGCCCAGGCTAACCGCATCATCTTCCTCAAAGATGGCTCCATTGTCGATGAAACCATCTTGGAGCCAAAACAGGAAACGAACGAGGAGATGGTGGCGGAAAAAATGCGCCGCATGAGGTAGTGCGATGAACATTCAATGGACTTTAGCCACCCGTTATCTTTGGGGGCGCAAACTGCGCACCCTGCTCACCACGCTGGCAGTGATGTTTGGCGTGCTGGTGATCTTCGGCATGAATACCATGCTGCCTGCGCTGATGAACGCCTTCCAGGCTAACGTGAAAGCTGCCGCCGGAGAAGTGGATGCCACCATCACATTGAAGACATCCGAACCTTTCAACGTTGCAGAAGCAAACCGAGTGTCCTCCATCGAAGGAGTGACATCCATCAATGCCTACCTGAGCCGGTTGGTGAACCTGCCGGTCGATTACTACGATAACGACCCGGATCAAAGTGATAAAGCGACGCTGCTCAGCCTGGTCGGAGTGGACGTGTTGCAGGCAACTGTTATGCATGCCTTCACAGTGAGTGAAGGCCGCTTCCTTGAGCCCGGCGACAAGCACGCTGCCGTGATCACTCAAAGCCTGGCCGAAGCAATAGATGTTTCTTTGGGCGATGCGTTCGCGCTCCCCGTTGCTATCGGAGAAGAAAGACTGACCGTGATCGGCATCCTGCCGCCGTTAGTCTCTGCCGGCAATGAAGAGGTCATGGTGACTCTGCCGGAAGCCCAGCGCATGCTGGATCTTCCCGGGCAGGTCAACGCCATCGAAGCTAATTTCGGCAGCGTAAACGGATCCGAGCGCGCCGCCATCGAAACCCAGATCCTTGAAGAACTGGGCGACAGTTATCAGCTGGGGAGCTTATCTGGCAATTCTCAGTTCCTGACGACGCTGAACGCTTCGCAAGTGATCTTCAGCTTGCTGGGTGTGTTGGCTCTACTAATGGGCGGCTTCATCATCTTCAACACCTTCCGCACCATAGTTGCCGAGCGACGCCGCGATATCGGAATGCTGCGCACACTGGGCGCCAATCGCGGCACGATAATTGGCATCATCCTCGCCGAAGGGTTGCTCCAGGGAATCATAGGCACCGGGCTGGGTTTGCTCTTCGGATATCTGCTGGCCAACTTCTCCATTTCCCTGATGTCTGGCTTTATGAGGCAGTTTATCAATGTACAGGTAGGCGGCCCAGTGGTCTCTGCAGGCTTGCTGGTTGGCAGCATCGCCATAGGGCTGGGTGTCACGCTGATCGCCGGCTTTTTACCTGCCATCGCCGCCAGTCGCGTAACGCCCATGGAAGCGCTGCGCCCAACCGTCGGCCAGATCACTATCCGGCGTATGGCCGGTCTTGGATTTTGGGCCGGTGTGCTGATGATCGCAACCGCGCTAGCGCTGTTGCTTTCCAAGGACATGAGCTTGTTGAGTTTTGGCGGCCTTTTGTTCATCATTGGCCTATTTTTCGTGACCCCGACATTAGTGACGCCGGTTGCAAACATCTTGAGCGCGCTGTTGGCCAGGGTTTATGCACGCGGCGGTACTGCCAAATTGGCTGAAGGCAATCTCTCCCGCCAACCATCTCGCGCAGCAACAACGGCCAGTACGACCTTAATCGCTCTGGCAATCGTAGTCATGGCAGCGGCTCTAGTATCCAGCCTGCAGATCGGCTTTTCTCAGATCCTGCGCAAATCGCTAGGAGCAGATTTTCTGCTCCTGCCGCCTTCGGTGGCTACCTGGGGTCTCAATGTAGGCGCCACACAGGCATTACGCGATGAGGTGACTGCCATGGATGGGGTCAGAGTTGTCAGCACTTTCCGGTTCGCCCCTGTGCTCATGGATGACAACGTTGTCGAGTTGATGGGTATCGACCCAATTACATTCCCTCAGGTCAGCGGATTGGAATTCACGGCAGGAGATGAAAACGCAGCCTACACTGAACTGCAGGCAGGCAGGACCATCATTCCCAACGGGATCATGGCATCGCTGGTGGGGGCAGAAGTTGGGGAAGAGATTGTTCTGCAGACACCTAATGGCGCGCAATCCTACCGGGTCATTGGCGTCGCCACCGATTACTTGAGCGCCAAGATCCCCACTGCGACCCTCTCGCAGGAAAATCTGGAGGCAGACTTCGGGGTCAACCAGGATATGTTGTTCCTGGTGGACGCAGAGTCAGGCGCCAATCGCGAAAGCGTGGAATCTAATCTCAAAGTGTTGCTGGCCGCATATCCACAGTTCCGTTTAGTGGACGGGCAGGCCTATATCGAAGAAAGCCTGGCGCTCTTCGAAGCCGCATTTGCCGGGCTTACTGCGATGGTTCTCTTCCTGGCCATCCCATCCTTGATTGCCATGGTCAACACGCTGACCATTGGTGTGATCGAACGTACTCGCGAGATCGGCATGTTGCGCGCCATTGGCGCAACTCGCGGCCAGGTACGCGCCGTCATTCTTGCGGAAGCCTTGATCCTCTCTGGGATCGGAACAGTCTTCGGCATCTTGACCGGCACATACCTGGGCTACCTCGCAGTCCAGGCCATTGGGGCGGCCGGTTTCCCGACCCAGTATGCTTTCCCCGCCAGCGGCATCTTGCTGGGCATCGCCGCTGGCATCGCCTTTGGCATCCTCGCGGCGATCATCCCAGCACGCCAGGCTGCCAGGCTGCAGGTCGTGCAGGCGTTGCGATATGAGTAAGTCGCCGATCAGTCCAATCTTTCGCTTTCTGAGGTAAATGTGAATAATCGCCTTTTACGAAGTATCGGAGCTGTAGCGGCAGTTTTCTTTTTCATCGGCCTCATTCATAACCGACACGATACTGCAACAAATTGGAATCCTTCCAATAACCGGAACCGTGAGGTTCGAAACCAGGCACTCCCTGCTGGCCCTGTCCTATCATCTTCTCTTCACGCTCTTCGGTAGCTACCACGGCGAGGCTGGCGCCTGACCGCCCCATTGCCCACGCCATAGCACTTGGTATCTCTGGGATCCGTGGAATAGATGTTGAAATCGCCGAGAACAATGATCGGAGGTCCCCCCGGCAAATCGAATTCGCCGCCAGGAGTAACTGCATCGCCGATGTGCGCAGCGATGGCATCCCCTTGCCGGGTACGCAACAGGATATCCCCCATGTCAACGCCGGCTTTGAAATGCGCACAAATCACATAGAGGTCCACCGAGCCGAAATTTTCATCCGGCAGGTCAATGAGAGCGGCAGCTTGCTGCAAATCCGGCAAATAGCTGCGGGTGATCAGCTTATATCCTTTTTCGGTCAAATCGAAGCGCGTCGCAATCACGTTATCACGCACATTGACCGCCGCCATGTCTGGTCATTGCCCAGAACCTCAGCCAAAAATTCGCCAAGGTCTGATGTACGGCGCAGGTAATTGATCTCCTGCAAGCAGAGCACATCGGGTTGGATGACGCGCAGTATGCGCACAAACGAGGCCGAGCGATCATATTCTCGCAAATCTGAATTGTCTGGGTCATCAGCAGGAAAGATCGAATCCCAATAACCGTTGTAGCTCATGACGCGAAGGCTCTGTACAGACGGGCGCTCAATAAACCCGATGTCCGAACTGAGAAACGGCGTTTCTGTCGAAACCAGAGTTGGTCGTAAAGTTTCGGTTGGAGTTACAAGAGTCGGAGGAGGTGCGCAAGTCTCAGGATAAGCGCAGGCAGATAAGAGAAAAGCCGCCGCCACCGATGCAAAACGAGTTGTGTATCTACGCATCACCCGCCTATTTTGTCCAAAAATTCTCGGAAAGCAAATGCCTATTCAGTTTCAGCCACTAATGTAGCTGACGTGTTGTTCAACTCTTCGAGGATCGCCACAATGTCTTCCTCGCTAGTGGCATCCAGGACGGCGAAGAAGGAATCACGGATAGCTCCGCGCACTGCGCCATGGGCGGCCAGGTTCGGATCCTAATCAGTACACTTGGCTTAATCGCCATCATCACAGGTGATCTCGCGCCAGCGTGGTATGGGTGGGCCCTGATCATTTTCTCCGTGCCAGTCGCATGGGCTGGCGGAAAATGGTTTGTTAAACGCCAAAGCAAAAATAATCTTCATTCATAATGATCGCTTTACATCTCCAAAAAAGAGCCGCTTTTCAGCGGCTCTTTTTCAATCCTGCAGGACTACAAAGTCAACCAACGGCAAATGATCATAAAAACCGGTTGCCGGGTCGAGGATTACAT